>NZ_JAOCEW010000017.1:0-109861 GCF_029841665.1 Stenotrophomonas sp. GD03819 | reverse complement strand
CATCGGTTTGCCGTTGGCGGTGTAGACACTGCGCAGGTAGTCGTGCGCCTCCTGTTCGCTGATGTAGCCGTCGTGGTCGGTGTCGATGCGGTCGAATTCAGCGGCGCGCTTGGCCGCCACGGCGTTGAACTCGGCACGCGAGACTCGGCCGTCGTGGTCACGGTCGGTGCGGGCAAACGAAGCGTCGCCGCACTTGCCTTCGCCACACTGGCCTTCGGCCACCTTGGTCTTGGCGGCAGGCTTGCCAGTGGCGGCCTTGTTGGCGCCGCACTTGCCTTCACCGCACTTGCCTTCGGCGGCGGCGCTCATGGCCACGGCACCGATGGCCAGTGGCTGGATCGCGGCCGCCTGGCCGGCCAGCAGCAGGCCACCGGCCAGGGCGATGCCGATGGCGCCGATGCGCGGCAGACGGGAAGCAGCGGTGTTCTTGGTCGAGACGGACATGGTGATGACTCCTTGGATGGGCACGCAGGGCGTGCGGGATGGACGCCGCTTGAAGGCGACGGAAACGAAGGGAAGAAGCGCGGGAAGGGGTGAAGCGGATCAGGCGTTGCGGCGACGGCGCAGTCGGTAACCCAGCAGCAGGGCGCCGCCGAGTAGTGCGCCACCGAAACCGATACCGGGCAGCAGCGCGGCGACCGGCAGCAGCAGGGCGATCAGGCTCACGCCCCAGCCGAGGCCGTCGTTGCCCGCCGCGGCGCGCTGCGGGCCGGCCAGCAGGCGGTCCAGGCTGAGTGCACCGCCGCCGTTGAGGATCAGCGGCAGCAGCATGGCCAGGAACAGCAGCGGCAGCTTGAAGTTGCCGTAGCCCTGGTCGGTGATTGCGTAGCCCTGCCACAGCTCACCCAGGCTGTTCCATTGGTCCGGCCAGTGCACTGCAGCGATGGCGACAAGGGTCAGCACCCAGAAGATGTAGGCCACCGAGCGCGTGGCCAGGCCCAGCAGCAGCATCACCGCGCCCACCAGTTCCAGCCAGGTGGCCAGCTGCCAGTTGAGTGACGCAGGCAGGGTGGAGAACGGGAACGGGAAACGCCCTTCCAGGTCGGCGAACCAGTTCTGTCCGCCCAGCTTCTCGCGGCCCGATTCAAAGAACTCCCAGGCCAGCAGGGCGCGCAGCGCCAATGGCGAGAGCCAGCGGCCGACGGCGTCCAGGCGGGGTGTATACACGGAAGAAGCGGAGCTGATCATGGGAGTGTCCTGCGGGCCAGTGGTCGATGGAGGCCATTCCGAGCCACGCAGGTATCGGCAACGTGTGCTGTTGCCCGGGGTTTTGTCAGCGACTGTGGCTGTGTCAGGGGGTTCGTACAGTCAGATACAAAGACGCCGCGTCGGGCGTTCGCCGGGCCATGCCCAGCGGCCGAATGTATCCAACTGTAGAAATCCGCCGCCGCCCTACAGTCCGGTACAACTCTGCCTCGCAGCGAAACAGCGCCGATACACCCCCAGGCGGAAATGGCCACTCCCAACACCGGAGTGCCACCCATGATCCGCACCACCCTGCTCGCCGCTGCCCTCGCCCTTGCCGGCGTCGCGACGCCGGCATTCGCCGCCGAGGCCGATGCCGGCGCCGCGCCCACCGTCATCCTGGTCCACGGTGCCTTCGCCGATGGCTCCAGCTGGAACAAGGTCATCACCACCCTGCATGACTGGAAACTGCCTGCGGTGGCCGTGCAGAACCCGCTCACCTCGCTGGCCGACGATGTGGCCGCCACCCGTCGCGCGATTGCCGCCGCGCCGGGCAAGGTCGTGCTGGTCGGCCACAGCTGGGGCGGCACGGTCATCACCGAAGCGGGCAACGATCCCAAGGTGCAGGCGCTGGTGTACGTGGCCGCATTCGCACCGGATGCCGGGCAGTCATCGGCACAGCAGGGCGAGGGCTATCCGGTCGGCCCGGGCCTGACGCGCCTGCAGGAGAAGGACGGTTACCTGACCCTGCCAGCCGACGCCATCGCCCAGGACTTCGCACCGGATGTGATGAAGAAGACCGCTGCACTGTTGTACAGCACGCAGGTGCCATTGAAGGCCAGCGCGCTGGGTGAGTCCGTCACTGTGGCCGCGTGGCGCAGCAAGCCGAGCTGGTACGTGCTCAGCCGTGACGACCGCATGTTGTCGCCGCAACTGCAGGCGGCCACCGCAAAGCGCATTGGCGCGCAGCTGCAATCGATCGGCAGCAGCCATGTGTCGCTGCTCTCGCACCCGGCTCAGGTGGCTGACAGCATTCTGGAAGCCGCAGGCGTGAAGCCGGCCGAACTGCCGCTGGCCGAGCAGGGAGGCTGAACGATGGACGCGCTGCGTGTGTATGTACTGCCGTTGCTGCTGGGCCTGCTGGGTGGGGCGGCGCTGCTGATGGCCTTGCCCAGCCCGGAGGCCGGTGCGCATCCGGCGCAGGCCGCTCCTGCTGCCGGGTTCGATGGCGGCGGGCCCTGGCACAACAGCCCACCGCTCGCGTTGAATCAACTGCGTGGGCAGGTGGTGCTGGTCGAGTTCTGGACCTACGCCTGCAGCAACTGCCTCAACGTGGCACCGCATGTGCACCAGTGGCATGCACGTTACGCGCGGCAGGGGCTGCAGGTGATCGGCGTGCATACTCCGGAGTTCGCCTACGAAGGCCTGCCCGGCAATGTGCGCAAGGCCATCGCGCGGCTGGATATCACCTGGCCGGTGGTGCAGGACAACCAGTACCGGATCTGGAACGCCTGGGGCAACCGCTTCTGGCCGGCGCTTTACCTGGTCGACCGGCAGGGCAGGGTGGTCTACCGCCACTACGGTGAGGGCGACTACGCACGTACCGAGAGCGAGATCCAGCGCCTGCTGGCCAGCCCCTGAGCCGCGCTACCATGGCCGCGCCGCGCGGCCTTGACCTCCGTCTTCATCGAGAACGCAATGAACCACGTACCGCACATCCTTGTCGTCGACGATGACAGCGAGATCCGCCAGATGCTGGCCGACTACCTGCAGCGCAACGGCCTGCGCGTCAGCCAGGCCGATGGCGGCCGTGCGATGCGCGCGCTGATGGACACCCACGCGGTGGACCTGGTGGTGCTGGACGTGATGATGCCCGGCGAGGACGGGTTGAGCCTGTGCCGCAACCTGCGTGCCGGCAAGCATCGCGCGGTGCCGGTGGTGCTGCTGACCGCCCGCGACGACGAAACCGACCGCATCATCGGCCTTGAAATGGGCGCCGATGACTACGTGACCAAGCCGTTCTCCTCACGCGAACTGCTGGCGCGCATCAATGCGGTGATCCGGCGCACGCAGATGCTGCCGCCGAACCTGCAGGTGAGTGAAGCCGGCCGCCAGTTGGCCTTCGGCGACTGGCGCCTGGATACCACTGCCCGCCATCTGCTGGATGCGCAGGACACCGCCTATCCGCTCAGCGGTGCGGAATTCCGACTGCTGCGCGTGTTTCTCGACCACGCCAACCGTGTGCTCAGCCGCGACCAGCTGCTCAGCCTTACCCAGGGCCGTGATGCAGAACTGTTCGATCGTTCCATCGATCTCCTGGTCAGCCGCGTGCGCCAGCGCCTGGGCGATGACGCGCGTGAGCCCACCTACATCAAGACCGTGCGCAGCGAAGGCTACGTGTTCAGCGTGCCGGTGCAGCTGCTGGGGCCGGAGGAATGAACGCCCGCGCGCGCCGCCTGCCGTGGCCGCGCACGCTGTCGGCGCGCCTGCTGCTGGTGCTGCTGGGCGGTTTGATCCTGGCCCATGCGCTGTCCTTCGGCCTGTTGTTCTACGAACGCTACCAGTCCACCCGCAGCATGATGCTGCGCAACCTGGACGAGGATGCAGCAGTGAGCGTGGCCCTGCTGGAACACCTGCCGGCCGACCAGCGCCAGGCCTGGGTGCCGCGGTTGGAGCGGCGCACGTACCGTTACCTGTTGCGCCCGGCACAGGCCGGCCCGGCGTTGGAAACCGATCGTGCGCGCCAGGTCACCGCCATCATCGATGACAGTCTGGAACACCGCTATCCGCTGCAGGCGCGGCAGGTGGCACGGCTGCCGGAACGTTTTGAAGTGGAGCTGCGCCTGCACGACGGTTCACCGTTGACCATCGAAGTCACACCGTCGGGCCTGCCGCTGGCGCGCTGGCTGCCGGCCGTGCTGCTGGTGCAGCTGGCCCTGCTGCTGGTATGCGCCTGGCTGGCGGTGCGGCTGGCATTGCGCCCGCTGCGGCAGCTCTCGCACGCCGTCGAGCAACTGCAGCCTGGCAAGGACGCACCGATGCTGCCCGAAGACGGCCCCGCCGAAGTGGGCACGGCCGCAGCCGCGCTCAATGCACTGCAGGCGCGGATCCGTGGCCATGTCAGCGAGCGGCTGCAGATTCTGGCGGCCATCTCGCACGATCTGCAGACGCCGATCACGCGCATGAAGCTGCGCGTGGAAACCCTGCCCGAAGATGCCACCCAGCAGCGCCTGCTGGATGACCTGGACCACCTGGGGCAACTGGTGCGCGAAGGCGTGGCCTACGCGCGCAGCAGCCACGTGGCCAGTGGCGCGCCAGTGGCGATGGATCTTGGCGCGTTCCTGGCCAGCGTGGTGGGCGACTATGAAGACATGGGCAAGGCGGTCAGTGGTGGCGCACCCACAGGCCTGACCGCGCAGACCTGGCCGCAGCCGCTGCGGCGGGTGGTCGGCAACCTGGTCGACAACGCGTTGCGCTACGCCGGTAGTGCCGAGATCGAGGCGGGGCGCGATGCAGCAGGCCGGCCGTGGATCAGCGTGTCCGACCGCGGCCCCGGCATCCCGGAGGACCAGCTGCAGGCGGTGCTGGCACCGTTCCATCGGCTGGAAAGCTCACGCAACCGCGATACCGGCGGCACCGGGCTGGGTCTGGCCATCGCCGTGCAGCTGGCGCAGTCGCTGGGCGGCTCGCTGCGGCTGCACAACCGTGAGGGCGGTGGCCTGCGGGCCGAATTGCAGCTGCCGGGGTAACTGGCGGGGTCAATGCATCCACGCACCTGCATGGCCTCGGGATCGGCGATCATCTAGCGGGTGTCGAAACCAGGAAACACGCAATGCAGGGAACGCAGCATTCAATCCAGCGTGCGCGCCACGTCGCGCTGCTGGTCGGTCTACTCGTGCTGGCCGCATGTCAGCGCACACCGGATGCGCTGACCGGGACACCCGCAGGGGGCACATCGCTTGCCGCCCCGGCCACGGCAACAGACCTCTCTCCGCTCCTCGATGCCTTGCCGACCTGCGCGCTGGACGGCTGGCACATCGATCATCAGACTGGGCGTCCGGCCCATCCCTGGCTGGCCGAGGACGCGTCGACACCCTGCAAGGTGGATGAGGAAAACGAGATCGCCACGTTCTGCGTGCGGGGGCAATGGAAAGGATTGCCGGTGGAGGAGGTGATCCTTCCGACGATGACGTTCGTTTCATTTCGTGGTGCGAAGATCGGCCTGCCGCTGGAGAGGGCACGCTCGATTGTCCGCCATCAGTTCGGGCAGGATTTCCCGGGTGGTGCGGCCTACGAGGCGGGACGCGAGCCGAAATTGATGGCCGATCCCGAGGATGCACAGCGCTCGTGGCTGCTGTGCAGCACGCCGGAACCGGGAGACGGCCTGGGCGACCAGGCAGGCGTGAGCTATTCCGGCATGAACCTGCCCTACGACCACGACGGATGCAGCTATCGCTACAGCCCGATCGATTTCTGCGATGCGCAGCACGTGGCGCGCATCGAGGAAGCCCTCAGGAACGAAAAGCCCAACTTCAACCAGCACTACCTGCTGGTGCAGGTCGATGATCGCCCCGGGTTCTTCCAGCGCTCGGTGGTGCTGGTCGACACGCGCACCGGACGCGCCACGCCATTACCGATCGATGCCTTCACCGGGCCAGCGGAGAAGGGCGGAGACGCCATCCGCTACGGAACCCTGGAAACGGGCGTAGACCGGCAGCAGTTCTGCCTGGATGGTGCGTTGCTTGTCTATCGCGCGTTCGAGGAAGGGCGGTTCTGCTTTGGCTTTGACGGTGAGCGCTTCACCGGGCACGAGACGCAGTACATGCAGCCGATGGATGGCCGATGACCGGCATTTCACCCGGGTCGTGACACCCTGCCAGGAACCTGCACCCACGGGAACGAGGCTGTTGAAGGCGAACAAGCAATGACCGCGGCGCGGCAGCGCTCGATGTGGGTGGCCGGCCTGTCCACGGTGGTGGAGTGGTACGACTTCACCCTGTACCTGTACTTCGCCACGGTGTTGTCGCGGGTGTTCTTCGGTGGTGGCGAGCAGGCGCTGCTCGTCACGCTTGCCGGCTTCGCGGTGTCCTACCTGATGCGTCCACTGGGCGCGCTGTGCTTCGGCCACCTGGGCGACCGCCTGGGCCGGCGCTGGATGCTGCTGGCGTCGATGGCGTTGATGGCAGCGGCGATGCTGGCCACTGCACTGCTGCCGACAGCGGCCACGGCCGGTACGACGGCCGGCGTGCTGCTGCTGATCCTGCGCTGCGTGATGGCGTTTTCGGTGGGCGGTGAGTACACCGGGGTGGTGGCGTACCTGCTGGAAAGCGCACCGGCGCGCCGACGCGGCCTGGTGACCTCGTTGGCCTCGGCCGCCAGCGAAGTGGGCGCCCTGGTGGCTGTGGCGATCTCTGCACTTACCGTCGCGCTGCTGCCCACCGTGCAGCTGGACAGCTGGGGCTGGCGGATTCCGTTCTTCGTCGGCGCGGCGCTGGCACTGGTGATCCTGGTCGCACGCTCGGGCATGCACGAATCGCCGGAGTTCGAGCGCCAGCGGCGCGAGGGCAGCATTCCGGCTACACCGCTTCGCCACGTACTGCGCAACCATCCGCTAGCGGTGGCACGCACCTTCGCGATCTCGGCGCTGGGGTCGATCACTTACTACGTGGGCATCACCTATGTGCCTGCATTCCTGCACGCGCAGGGCCACAATGAGGGTGACGCACTGTGGCTGTCGACGATCGCGGCGGTGGCAGTGATCGCGATCACGCCCCTGTGTGGCGCATTGTCGGACCGCGTCGGACGACGGCCGGTGTTGTTGGGCCTGACCGTGCTGGCAGCGCTGCTGCCGCTGTCCCTGTTCGCGTGGATGGCGCAGGCGACGGCGCTGGGCATCACACTGGCCGCCGTGCTGCTGGCCTGCGTGGCCGGTGGTGTCAGTGCGGTCGCGGCCCCGGCCACGGCCGAGCAGTTCCCGGGCGAAGGCCGGGTCAGCGGGTTGGCACTGGGTGTGACCATGGCCACTGCGGTGTTCGGCGGCGCGACGCCGTGGCTGGCGCAATGGTGGGTGGAACGCAGCGGCTGGGCGGCGGCACCGGGCGCGATGATCGCGCTGGTGGCAGTGCTGGTGCTGCCGGTGCTGTGGACCCTGCCCGAGACCGTCCCAGGCAGGGCCAGACGCTAGCCGATCAGACCTTCAGGGTCTGCTCGATGTCGGCCAGTACCGCGGCCGCATCCACGCCGATGGCGACGGACTGCAGCACGTGGCCATCCCACACGCTGGGGCCGAAGCCCATGCCTTCCGGCTTCGGAATGGTCATGCCACGGGCAACGCCGTCGGTGGCCACGCGCACGCTGGCACGCTCGAACTGGAACAGCTCCGGACGGGTCAGGGCAATGCAGGCGCAGCAGTCGTGCACGACCATGCCCTTGTGGCCGGCCTGCAGGTAGAAGTCCACGTAGTCCTGCGACAGTGCACGGACCAGCTCGGCGTCGGCGCCGCCGAGTGCGGCCAGCTTATCCAGGCCATCACGGTCCATTTCCACACGGGTGGTCACGTCCAGGCCGATCGCGGTGACCGGCCAATCGGTGGTGAACACCACGTCGGCCGCTTCGGCGTCACCCCAGATGTTGGCCTCGGCGGCCGGGGTGATGTTGCCGTTGACGTGGAAGGCGCCGCCCATCAGCACCACGCCGCGCACCAGGCTGGCGATGTCCGGCGCCTGCTGCAGGGCCAGGGCCAGGTTGGTCATGCGGCCGACCGCGACCAGGGTCACCTCGCCCGGATGGGCGCGGACCAGGTCGATGATCAGCTGGTGGGCGGGGCGCGCGTCGGCGGTCACGTCCAGTTCGGCCGGCACCGGGTGGTTGCCCAGGCCGTTGTGGCCATGGATGTGCACCGGCCAGGCTTCCGGGGTGGCTTCCGGCTGCAGCGGGCCACCGGCACCGCGCGCGACCGGTGCGGCAAAGCCCCAGGCCTGCTTCAGGTACAGCGCGTTGTGCGTGGTCGATTCCACCGAGGCGTTGCCGAAGGTGGTGGTGACGCCGATCAGGTCGATCTGCGGGTGCTTGTGCAGGTACAGCAGCGCCAGGGCGTCGTCGACGCCCGGGTCGGTATCGAAAATGACTTTCAGCATGTTGTTGTTCTTCTTCTTCCGTGTAGTGCGGGGGGCGCCGGCGGCCCGGAGACAGGCCGGCGCGCCCTACATTGTCCCATCTTCATGACAGGCAGGGCGAACCGCGGCGTCGGTGGGGGCATATCATCGCCTTCAAGGTAGGGTGTCGACTCGAACCGTTTGAGAGCTGTCCTGCCAGACTCCGAACCATCTTCATCGATGACGAGCCAGTGCCACTTTGCATTGCCGACACCTACTATGCAGAGAACGGCAGCAGTTCCGTATTTGAAGAGCGCACCTGGCTCATTGGCAGGAGGTGACTCCTTGGTGGAAACAATTGCAGAGAGTTTCAGGAAAATAGCGATGAAATATCAACTAACAGAAGGACAGCTCAATGGTCCAGCTCAACTTTCGGCCATTGATAGCCTGCCAGAAGACTTGAGAACGGCACTCCCTAAGAGCTACCTTGAATTCCTTAAGATTCACGACGGCGGCGAAGGATTCATTGGCGATAACTACATAATTTTTTGGAGGGCAGAAGAGCTGGTTGATTTCAATCGTGAATATGAAGTCGAGACGGATGCGCCCGGTGTATTTTTGTTCGGCTCCAGCGGGGGAGGAGAAGCGTATGGATTCGACATGTGGGATGTCGCTATGCCGGTAGTAATGATTCCTTTTATAGGCATGGATCGTCAATACGCCATCGTGGTAGCGGCCGACCTTCCGGATTTATTTGCGCAATTGGCAGAGCGAGAATGATTGGCCTGGATAAGCACGCACGCCCTAAAGGCATGGAGCTGTTCGAGCTTAGACCCGTTATCGTTGGTGGTGATCCGGTCAGCCCTGAGAACAAAGCCTGGTTGACGAGAGAGCAGCATTTTGAGGCTGTGCGCTACTGGAATAGGATTGTCAGAAGTCTGCGTGATGGGCCGAAGTAGCTGGAGATAGAACGGTGTAGAAGGAGTAGGTCAGGAGCGGCCAGCTGCTATATCAGACATCTTGAATTGCTAAGCGAACCGGAGGATGTCCGGCTCGCGCAAGATGGTTTGTAGAATTCCTGCAGGTCTGACTAAAATGCTTGGTCAACATTTATCGATAGCCTCGCAGAGTATTTATTCGAGCGGAAATCCGATGGAAAAGCCGCGCTGCAACCAATGGATCAGTCGCGGTAGGTATGCCCCCCCCTGCTCAAGGAGCTGCGCCATGCTGGTGGTAACCCTGGTCTTGGTCGCCCTGGTATTGGGCTTGAACCTCGTCGCCACCTTCGTGGTGCTGGGGCGCGAAGAGGTGTCGGCGGGCGGCCGGACGGTGCAGCTGCTGCTGGTATGGCTGCTGCCGCTGGTCGGCGCCATCCTGTGCCTGGCAGTGGCCACGGCCGATGGCTCCGGCAGCCGGGGGGATGGCGGCGGAAGCCATGACACCTCCGTTGGCTATGCCAGTGACAACCACAGCCATCACAGCTACAGCAGCTCCGACTGCAGCAGCGACGGTGGCAGCGGTGACGGCGGCAGCTGCGGTGGTGGCGATTGACGAGATGTTCCAGGATGCCGGCCGCTGGCCGACACCCTCATCCGCTCAACCGCCGCCTTCGGTCGGCAACGGCGCCGGCACGTTCAACAGCCCGCCCGCTGCCACATAGGCGGCCAGGGCCTGGCCCTGGCTGAGCAGATGGCGTTCCATGGTGCGTTCGGCAGCCTGCGCGTCGCGGCGGCGGAAGCACTCCATCAACTCGCGGTGTTCGGCCAGCGACTGCGCGGTGCGGCCTGGAGTCAGCAGCTGGCGGCCGCGATGCATCTTCAGGATGCGGTGCAGGTCGTGGGTGATGCGGATCAGCCACGGATTGCCCGCGTAATGCTGCACGGTTTCGTGGATCAGGTAGTTGTTGCGGTAGTACTCGGCAATGTTGCCCTCGGCCGCCGCGGTTTCCATCGCTGCATGCAGGTCTTCCAGCTGCTGCACGCCGGCATCATCGATGTGCCTGACCGCCTCGTGTGCGCAACGGCCTTCCAGCATGGCCATTACCGGGAACAGCTGGTTGAGGTCTTCCAGCGTCAACCGGGTGACCCGGCTGCCACGACCTGCGTCGATCTGTACCAGGCCTTCGGCGGCCAGCAGCTTCAAGGCCTCGCGCAGCGGCGTGCGGCTGATGCCCAGTTCTTCGCACAGCGCGGGCTCGTCGATCCACTCGCCCGGCGGCAGCCGGTAGTCGTAGATGCGCTCGCGCACGTGGTCGGCCACCTCTTCATACAGAGGCGCGCGCTTCTTCGGTGATCGCGGGGCAGGGGCAATGGCCATGGAGGAAGTGTACCGCCAGGTAGTGCCGGCCGCTGGCCGGCAACCCGTGATCGCTGGATGGCTTCATGAGATTGCCGTCCAGCGGCCGGCACTACCGCTGGGTGGTTACATCCAGCCGGGCACCACGAACACCAGCCAGGCCAGCAGCGGCCCCAGCGCGACCACCAGCCCGCTGTAGACCAGGAAGCGGCGGAACAGGGTCTCGCGTTCTTCCTTCGCGGCCGAGGCCACCACCAGTGCGCCATTGGTCGAGAACGGGCTGACATCGACGATGGTGGACGACACCGCCAGCGCGCAGATCACGCCGGCGGCGCTGAGGTGGCCCTGCAGCAGGAACGGCACCGCCAGCGGAATCGTGGCGCCCAGTACCGCCGCCGAGGAAGCGAATGCGGAGACGATGCCGCCGACGTAGCAGACCAGCAGCGCGCCCAGCAGCGGAATGCCGATGTCGGACACGCCGTTGCCGATGAAGTCCACCGCGCCGGCATGTTCCAGCACGCCGATGTAGGTCACCACGCCGCAGATCAGCAGCACGGTGGACCAGCTGATGCCATCGACCGCACCCTTCTGGCTTTGTGGCGACAACAGCGCCAGCGCCACCGCCACGGTGATCGAGACCAGGCCGACGTTGAGGTTGTAGATCAACGCGGCCACGCCCAGGCCGAGCAGGCCGATCAGGGTGAACAACCGCTCGCGGGTCAGGCCCACCGCGTCCAGTGCCGCCGGATCATTGCTGAGCGTGCCGCCGCCTGCTGCGACCAGCGCGCCATGGCCTTCGATCGCGAACTGGCGCGACGACGCCTGCGGGCCACCGGCCATCGCCAGTTCGGCAGTGCTGATCGTTCCTGCTGCGGTGATCGAGCCACGCCGCAGCAGGGCGACGCCACCGAAAGCGAAGAAGCAGATCGTGGCCATCATGAAGTTGAAGCCCAGGCTGGTCAGGAACACCGCCATCTCGGTCACTTCCAGCCCGGCCTTCTGCACAACGCCGTTGGTGATGCTGCCGTACACGCTGATGGGCGAGAAGCCGCCGGCCTGCGCACCGTGGATGACCAGCAGGCCCATCATCAGCGGGTTGATGTTGTATTGCTTGGCAAAGCGCAGCGCGACCGGCCCGATGATCGCCACCGCGGCGGGGCCGAGTGCGCCGAAGGCGGTGAGGACCGCGGTGATGACGAACATCACCCACGGAATGGCCACGATATGGCCGCGTACCGCTTTCACCGCCCAGTGCACCAGCAGGTCGATGGTACCGTTCTTCTGCGCGATGGCGAACAGGTAGGTGATGCCAACCAGGGTCAGGAACAGATCGCCGGGAAAGCCGGCCAGGACCTCCTTGCCGCCCATGTCGACCCACAGCCCACCGATGATGAAGGCCAGCGCGAAGGCAACGGCGCCCATGTTGATCGGCATCGCCGTGGCGACGATGAACATGATCACCAGACCGATGATCGTTGCGATTTGTGGACTCATGCGCCCTCCCAGACACGTGACTCACGTACAGCGCGGATGGAGACCCGCCATCCCGGGGTAAGGCGACGTACTGCGTGTTGCGTACTGCTCGAACCCGTTACTGCAGCCGCTCCAGCGCGCTGCGGACCCAGCCCGCCGCGCCGTCGAGGCTCTGGAATTCCTCCACCGCGCGCACCTCGCAGCACGGATAATCGGACGCGACCATGCGGGCCAAGGCATTGCCCGGGCCCAGCTGCAGGAACACCCGCGCACCGCGCTCGTAGGCCTGGCGCATCACCTGCGCCCACTCGATGGTCTGCGCCAGTTGCAACGACAGCGTGTGGACCGCCGTTGCGCGATCCCGCACCGGACGCGCATCGATGCCGGCCAGCAGCGGCAGGCGTGGGCCCTGCAGCGCCGAGGCATCGAGTGCGGCGGCGAACGCTGCGACAGCAGAGCGGAGCAGCGGCGTATGCGCGGGCACATGCACCGGTAGCGGGCGGATCTCCGCACCCTGCGCGCGAGCGTCATCGGCCAGCGCCTGCAGAGCGGCCTGCGTGCCGCCGACGATGAAGTGATCTCGGCCGTTGGCGATGGCCACATGTGCGCCGTGTGCATCACACAGCGGCTGCAGGGTATGGCGCTCCAGCCCCAGCACGGCCTGCATGCCTGCATCGGCAGGGCTGGCGGCATCCATCAGCCGCGCGCGCTGCGCGGCCAGGCTCAGGCAGGTGCTCGCATCAACGCTGCCGGCAACCACATGCGCCGCCAGTTCACCGATGCTGTAGCCGGCCACCAGCACCGGTGCTGGCACTGCTTCGCGAAGTCCCTGCCAGTGCGCGAGGCTGGCTGCACACAGCAGGGGCTGAGCGAGTGCATTGCCGAAGCGCGATTCGTCAGCGGCCGCCGCGAACACATCGCGTCCAAGCACTGCGCTGGCAGCCTCCAGTACGTTGTGCGCGGCAGGCAGATCGCGCACGCGCTCGAACATCGCGGCGTGCTGCGCACCTTGCCCGGGGCAGAGCAGGGCCAGGCTCATGCGCCCTCCTGCTGCAGCAGGAACCAGCTGCAGGCCAGCAGGTCGGCGCTGCCACCCGGGCTCAGGCGGCGCGCGACGAAGCCCTCGCCGATGTCGTGCAGGTGTGCCTGCCAGCCGGGTACGAAGGTACCGCCGTCCCGCAGAAAACGGCGCGCCTGCCGCTGGGCCCAGCGCAGGCCGTCGGCGCCGCCACGGTGCAGCAGGTTGAGGTCATCCACGCACGCGATCAGCTGCATCAGGGTCTGGCACATCGCGGCCTCGCGTGGCAGGCCGCTGGCCAGTGCGTGGCGCAGGGTAGGCAGTGCCACGTCGCGCAGCAGCGGGTAGCCGGTGGCCGCCTGTTCGCGCACACCTTGCACGCCGTGCCGCGCGCGCGCGCGCTGGCCAGGGCTGTTCGCATCCAGAGGTGCGCCGGCGAGCTCGGCAGCCCAACGGCGCACTTCCTGGCAGACCTGCTCACCCGTGGCGGCATGGCCCAGGTGGGAGCGACAGGCCGCGGCGGCCGCCACCAGCAGGCCGAGACTGAAGACCGCGCCACGGTGGGTATTGATGCCGGCGGTCGCGCGCTGCATCGCGGTTTCGGCGGCGATGCCACACCGGCGCAAGGCGTCGAAGTCCGCCCCGGCTGCACCGAGGTATGCCACGGCGGTGAAATAGTGGCGCAGCGCGAACAGGCTGCGCAGGAACGTGCCGGCGTCCATGTCGTGATGGCTGCCGGTGTCGAAGGGTGTGACCAGTCCGGGCTTGGGCGCCAGCGCCAGCTCCGCATGCAGGCTGGCGACGGCGAGGCGCCCCAGACGCGCGGTGTCCACGGCAGCTGCCGGCCTGACCGCCGGTTGCACGACGGCGTTCATGCGCTCACCCCGGCGGAGGCGAACAATGCCTCGCGTGGTTCCAGTGCGGCACCATCGAGGCGCTTGACCAGTACCTCGCGGCTGCGTCCGGCGTACTCGCGCCAGTTCACGGCGGCGTCGCCGCCCAGGCACAGCTCGCCATCGACCCGCCGGTCGTGTTCGGCTTCCCATGCCTGTAGCCGTGCAGCCAGGGCATCGGCCTGCGCGGTGGTGTCGATCGGCCACAGCAGATCGACGTCCGAGCGCGCGTGCACATAGCGCAGGCCAGTGAGGTGCTGCCACGCGAAGGCACCGATTACGCGCGCCCCAGCGATGTTCTGCAGCACTTCAAGGGGCCGCTGCCAGTCCTGTGGAACGTCGCCTTCCAGCACCGTCTGAAGTGTCGGCGGCGGCGCGGTGCGCAGCACATCGTGTGCTGGTACGCGCAGGGCCAGGCGCAGTTTGCCCTCGACGGGCGGTAGCGGCACGCCCAGACGCAGGCGGGGGTCCGCATCATCGGCGGCACGTCGCGCGACGATGGCCGGCCGGCCCTGCGCAAACCAATCGGCCAAGCGCGACTCATGCGCGGCAATGTCCGCCTGCCAGCCGGCGTGCGCTGACAGCCAGACCAGCGTATGGCGGGGCAGCCGCTCAGGCATCGCCCTGGCTCACGGCAGCAGCCACGCGTGCGGCCAGCATGCGCCCGCCACGTTCGGCTCCGCGCACGGCGCGGCGGTCGCCATCGGCGGGCGTGCGCAGTGCCTGCAGCAGGTGGGCGGCCAGGTTGCCGTTCCAGATCGAGTCCACCGCACCCATCGCTACGTAGTTTTCCACGCCCGGTGCGAACACCGGTGAGGTCTGGCTGAGCGACTGCAGCTTCTCCAGCGGCTGCTTGGTCACCCGTGCCATCGCGCGCAGGTCCATCACCCGCACCTGTGCATCGGGCAGGGCGTGGATGTGGTCGGCCATCAGACCGAATGAGAGGAAGCCGCCACTGACGGATTCACCGTAGACCAGCGTGACCAGTTGCGCACCACGGCGGCGTGCCAGATCGAGCGTCTGCGCGAGATGCGCAAAGTAACCATTGATGCCAAGCAGTTCGTCGCGCCGCGCCAGGCGCTGGCCGGCGGTATCCACCAGCATCACGATCGGCCGCTGAGGATGTACGCGGGTGCTGGCCAGCACCATCCCGGCCAGTGCCAGTGCGTGGTCCACGCCGACTTCGAGTTTGTCGGCGGTACCGATCACGGTCACCTCGCCGTCCTCGGTGGTAGCGCTGCCGGTCAGCACCGAATCGTTCACCGCAATCGCATGCCCCTGCGGGAACAGGGCATCGAGCAGGCTCTGCAGTTGCATGCTCATGGGAGGCTCCGGTCGGCGGTGGCGATGAGGAACTCATCGGTGTCGAGCAGTGGCAGGCGTTCGGGGTGGGGAATGCCCAGCCGCGCCCAGATCTCCAGTCCATCGCGGCAGTCGCCCCAGGCCTGCACGCGTGCCTTCAATGCGGCGTGGCGCGCCTGCAGGGCGCTCAGTGCGGTGTCGGTATCACGGCTGGCAGCGTCGGCCTGCAATGCATCGGCGGCGGCGCGGGCGAAGGCCTCGATGGCGTCGGG
Source organism: Stenotrophomonas sp. GD03819 (assembly GCF_029841665.1). NCBI lineage: Bacteria > Pseudomonadati > Pseudomonadota > Gammaproteobacteria > Lysobacterales > Lysobacteraceae > Stenotrophomonas > Stenotrophomonas sp. GD03819. The sequence goes on along the minus strand of NZ_JAOCEW010000017.1, from coordinate 94,329 downwards.
CACCAACACCTGTGCCTGGTCGATCAGGTAGCGGTGCTTGCCACCGGTCACGCGCCAGACCAGTGCGCGGTCGCGGGAATCGAACTCTTCCACGCCACGCACGGTCTCGATCACTTCCGGCCCGGACAGCGACAGACGTCCTTCTTCGGACATGATGACCGTGCTGCAGCAGCGGGCCACGATGCCCATGCCGCCGAAGGCGCCGTTACCGCTGCCGATCAGCGCGATCACCGGCACGCCCGCTGCACGCGCGTCCAGGGTGGCGCGCATGATCTCGGAAATGGCGATGAGCCCTGCATTGGCTTCGTGCAGGCGCACGCCGCCGGTGTCGAGCAGGAGCAGCACACCGTCAGGGCGGGTTGCCGCCGCACGGCGCAGCAGCCCGGTCAACTTGGCGCCATGCACCTCGCCCACGCCGCCGCCCATGAATTCACCCTGCTGTGCGGCCAGCAGCACGCGTCTTCCCTGCAGCGTGGCTTCGCCGGCGACGATGCCATCGTCGAAGGCAGCCGGCTGGTCGAGCTGGGCCAGGTGCGGGCTCATCACGCGCCGTGCGGGGCCGAGGAATTCGCGGAACGAACCGGCATCGACCAGGCCGGCGATGCGTTCGCGTGCATCGGCTTCGTAATAGCTGTGGCGTTGCACGTGGCTCATGGCGTGCCTCCGGCCAGCAGGGTTTCCACGGCCTGGTCCAAGCGCAGGCTGACCACGGCCGGCGTCGCGCCGGCATCGTTGATCGAGACGCGCACGTCGCGTAGCGGGTGACGCTGGGCAAAATCGGCGATCACCGCCTGCCAGATGGCGCCGAAGCCCTGTGCGGCGGTGATGATGCGCACCGTCATCGCGCCGTCCTGCGCCGCCGGCTCCAGCAGGATTTCCAGGTTGCCCGAGGCCAGTACGCCGACCAGCACCGCATCGCGCGGAAACTGCACCGCAGTGTGTCCTTCGAATCGATAGTCGAGGGTTTCCATGCTCAGCCCTTTACCAGTTGCGGAAGCGCTTGGGCGGGTCGTACAGTCCGCCGGACCAGCGCACCAGGTCCTTCACCGAACGCGCCGCCAGCAGGTCACGGCTGGCATCGCGCACGGAGATGCCCAGGTCATCGGGACGGCGGATCACGCCGCGGTCGCGCAGGTTTTCCACCATCGCGCGGTCCCGGCCGAGGCCGACGGCGGTATAGCCGGCCACGCCACGGATCGCCTGCTCGCGCTCCTCAGGGGTGCGGCACAGCAGCAGGTTGGCGATGCCTTCCTCGGTCAGCACGTGGCTGACGTCGTCACCATAGATCATCACCGGCGGCAGCGGCATGTCCGCGCGTTCGGCCAGTTCCCACGCATCGAGGCGTTCAACGAAGGCCGGCGCCATGTGCTCGCGGAAGGTCTCCACCATCTGCACCACCAGCTTGCGCCCGCGCGGCATCTCGCCCGGGCGTGCAGCCTGTTGCCCGGCCTTGATCCAGGCATCGCTGGCGTGGCGACGACCTCGCGCATCCGAGCCCATGTTCGGTGCACCGCCAAACCCGGCGATGCGGTCGCGGGTGGCGGTGGAGCTGTTGCCCTGCAGGTCTATCTGCAGTGTGGAACCGATGAACATGTCGCAGGCATACAGGCCGGCGGTCTGTGAGAACGCGCGGTTGGAACGCATCGAGCCATCGGCGCCGGTGAAGAACACATCGCCTCGCGCCGCGATGTATTTCTCCATGCCCAGTTCCGAACCGAATGAGTGCACCGACTTCACGAAGCCCGATTCAATGGCCGGAATCAGCGCCGGATGCGGGTTCAGTGCCCAGTGCTGGCAGATCTTTTCCTTCAGGCCGAGCGATTCGGCGTAGGTGGGGAGCAGCAGTTCGATGGCCGCCGTATCGAAGCCGATGCCATGGTTGAGGCGGTTGACGCCGTACTCGGCGTAGATGCCCTTGATGGCCACCATCGCCATCAACACCTGGATCTCGGAGATCTGCGCCGGGTCGCGGGTGAACAGTGGTTCGATATGGTTCGGCTTCGGTGCCTGCACCACGAAGTTGACCCAGTCAGCGGGAATGTCGACGCGGGGGAGGGTGTCGACGATTTCGTTGACCTGGGCAATGACGATGCCGCCACCGAAGGCGGTGGCTTCGACGATCACCGGCGTGTCTTCGGTGTTCGGTCCGGTGTAGAGGTTGCCGTGGCGGTCTGCGGTCTGCGCGGCGACCAGGGCCACGCGCGGGGTCAGGTCGATGAAGTAGCGGCCGAACAGTTCCAGGTAGGTGTGGATGGCACCGATCTGGATGCGCCCTTCAGCCACCAGGTTGGCCAGCCGCACCGACTGCGGGCCGGAGAACGAGAAGTCCAGTTTCGAAGCGATACCACGCTCGAATACATCCAGGTGCGAGGGCAGGGAGAGCACCGACTGCACCATGTGCAGGTCATGCACCCGTGCCGGGTCGAGGTCGGCCAGGGCCTGGGCGAGGAAGTCGGCCTGCTTCTGGTTGTTGCCCTCCAGGCAGACCTTGTCGCCTGGCTCCAGCAGTGCGTGCAGCAGCTCGCCCACATCGGTGGCGGCGACCTCGCGTCCCCGGGCCCACGGCGCGGCACGTTCCAGGCGGGCCTGGCGGCTGCGTTCCAACGTATCCCAGCTCGGGTTCATCGACCGGCTTCCGATTGGTGTCGGTGTAATTACGGCATAATTATGAAGAGGGGTGCAACCTGCAGTGCAGCAAAAAGAAGGGCCCGCACGAAGGCGGGCCCATTCAGGTAGGCCACGACGGTGGGTCGTGGCGGAGGGCGTGCCGACCAACGGTCGGCACCCACCAGGCACCCACCGGTTTGCGGGTGGCTCAGAACTTCCAGCGCAGGCTGGCCGACACGAAGCGCGGTTCGCCGTAGTTGTTGTAGTCCAGATTCGCCCAGTAGGTCTTGTCCAGTGCGTTGCGCACGCTCAGCGTTGCGGTCCAGCTGTCGCTGATGCGGTAGTTGGCATTGAACTGCACCAGCATGTAGGCCGGCTGGTTCACCGTGACCGTGCCGCCCAGCGGGTAGGCGATGTTGTAGCCCTGCACCTTGCTCTGCCACTGCAGGCCGCCGCCAACGCTCAGGCGTTCCAGCGCGCCGCGCAGCTGCAGCTGGGTGTTGAGCTGCAACAGATCCTTCGGCGGATTGGCGTACAGCAGGTCGGTAGCCGCTCGGGTGACCTTGACGTGGGTGTAGCCGGCATTGACCGTCCAGCCCGGCAGGATCTCGCCGTTGACGTCCATCTCCCAGCCGCGCGCCTTGGTGCCGTTGACGCCGACGTAGGCGGAGGTGCCATCGCTGAGCGAACCTTCCGGCACGCCCATGTCGCGCACTGCGTAGTTGTCCTGCTTGGCCTCGAACACGGCGGCATTGGCGGTCAGGCGGCCATCCAGCCACTGCGTCTTGATGCCCGCCTCCAGGTTCGAGCCCTGCACCGGTGCCAGCAGGTTCTCGTTGCGGTCCTTGAAGTTCTGCGGGTTGAAGATCTCGGTGTAGCTGGCATAGGCGGACACGTTCGGGGTGATGTCGTAGACCAGGCCCACGTACGGGGTGACTTCATCGCTCACCTTGTAGGCGCCGCTGGTGCCGGTATAGGCGCCTGCGGCGTTGTACGAGCGGCTGAGGGTTTCCCAGCGGCTCAGGCGCGCGCCTGCAATCAGCGACAGCGGATCGGCCAGGCGCAGACGGGTGGCCAGATAGACGCCACTCTGCGTGGTCTTGGCCACGCGGCGCGCGCCGGTGCGGCGGTAGGTCACCTCGGAGATGTCGCCGTTCCAGTTGTACACGTTGGGAATGTAGTAGCAGCGCTCGCCGCCGCAGCGTGCCCAGTCGTTCGGGAAGTTCAGTGCAAGCGTGTTGGTGGTGCCTTCCAGGTCCGACCACTGTGCGCCAACGGTGAGGTCGTGCTCGCGGCCGAACAGGTCGAAGCTGCCGGACAGGTAGGCATCGACATTGCGGCGGGTGTCCTTGGAATCACCGGCGGCGGCACGCAGGTAGATGCCCGAGCCGGTCACCGGGTCCGGGTTGCCGGTGCCGTACAGGCGCACGTTCTGCACGTTGCCACGGGTGTAGGCGGTGTTGATCTTCAGCAGCCAGTTGTCACCGAAGCGCTGTTCCAGGTTGGCGAACGCGGTGTTGCTCTCGCGCTTCCAGTAGCTCCACTTCGGCGACAGGTTGGTCGAACGCGGCAGGTGGGCGAAGTTGCCCTGGTTGTCGAAGAACGGCACGGTGCCCCAGGTTGAACCGGTGGGGTTGTTGTCCTGGCTCTGGTAACCGAGGGTGATCGTGGTGCTGTCGGTGACGTCGCCTTCCAGCACCGCCATGCCGGCCATCTTGTTCTCGTCGTAGCGGTCGTAATACAGGCCCCGATCGGTGTAGGCGGCGACCACGCGGCTGCGGAAACGGCCGTCGGCGGTCAGCGGCGCGGTCACGTCTGCCTCCATGCGCCGATAGTCCCAGCTGCCGGCGCTGACCGCGAACGAGGCATCGAACTCCTTGCCCGGGCGCTTGCGCAGCAGGTTGACCGTGGCCGACGGCACGCCGGCGCCACTGAGCAGGCCGTTGGCGCCGCGGATCACTTCGATGCGGTCGTAGAAGGCGGTGTCGTATTCCTGGTTGGTGGAGCCGCTGTAGGTGGGAATGCCATCGACCTGGAAGTCGGTGATGGCAAAGCCACGCGCGTAGTACAGCGGGCGCTGGGTGTCATAGAAGGACACGCTGACGCCGGTGACGTTGCGCATCACATCGTTGATGCTGAACAGTGATTCGTCCTGCAGGCGCTTGAGGCTGATCGCCGTGGCCGACTGCGGGGTTTCCTGCAGGGTGATCGGCAGGCGGGTGGTGCTGGATGGCGGAGCGGACTGCTCGGCACGGACGCTGACCCGGTCCAGGGTCTTGGCATCGGCGGCGCCATCGGCGGCGGCGAACGCGCTGGGCGCGGCCAGCAGGGACAGCGACGAAAGCAGGGCAGCCGGCAGCAGCGCGCGGCGGGGCAGGCGGTTACGCAGGGTCAGGGACATGGTGGGCTCGAGGCTTGGAAGCGGGGAAGGGCGGCAGCAGTCGTCCAGTACCCGGGGCGGCGGCTTCGGGCACATCAGGTCCATCTGGGAGGGGCGCGGTCACTGCGTAGGACGCAAATGTAAATAATTCTTAACGGCATTACAATTCGCGTCATCGTGCATCGGCTTTCCGGCACCAGGCATCGTCTTCTGTAGAGCCGAGCCCATGCTCGGCTGCTTTTTGCTGGAGCCGAGCGTGGGCTCGGCTCTACAGCAGGGAGCCGCCCCAAAAACGAACGGCCACCCAAAGGTGGCCGTCCGTGTGCGTCGAAAGGAAACGGCGGGCTTACAGCGCCTGCAGTTCCTCGTTGGCGTTGCGCTTTTCCTTGACCGGAGCCGGAATTGCGGCCGGTGCAGGTGCTGCCGCGTTGGCATCCACCGGCACTTCCAGGTAGGGAAGGTGCAGGGTCTGGCTGGTCAGCGTGCGGATCTCGTTGACCAGCGCGGCATTGTCGTTGAGCTTGCGCCCGTACGACGGCACGATTTCGCGCAGGCGGGTTTCCCAGCCGGCCTTCATCTGGTCCGGGAAGGCCTTGGCCATCAGGTCCAGCATGATCGGCGGCGAGGTCGACGCACCCGGCGAGGCGCCGAGCAGGGCCGCGAGGGTGTGGTCCTTGTCGGTCACGATCTCGGTACCGAACTGCAGCACCGGGCCCTTCAGCGGATCACGCTTGATGATCTGCACGCGCTGGCCGGCGGTGACCAGCTTCCAGTCACCCGGCTTGGCATTGGGGAAGTACTTGACCAGCTCGGCCTGGCGGTCGGCATCGTTCAGGCGTGCCTGGCCCATCAGGTACTGCACCAGGTCCAGGTTGTCCTTGCCCACTTCCAGCATCGGGCCGACGTTGTTGTGGGTGACCGAGGAATACAGGTCCCACCACGAGCCGTGCTTGAGGAACTTGGTGCTGTACAGCGCGAACGGCCCGAACAGCACCACCGGCTTGCCGTCCAGCTTGCGCGCATCCAGGTGCGGCACCGACATCGGCGGCGAACCGGTCTCGGCCATGCCGTAGGCCTTCACGCCATGGCGCGAGGTCACGTCCTGGCCCTGGAAGGCGAGGAACTGGCCACCGACCGGGAAGCCGGCGTAGTCCTTCGATTCCGGAATGCCGGACATCTGCAGCAGCTTGAGCGCGGCGCCACCGGCACCGATGAACACGAAGCGGGCGTGGGTGGTGGATTCGGTGCCGGCCTTGAGGTCCTTCACCGTCACGTTCCAGCTCTTGTCGGCGTTCTGCCGCAGCGCGCTCACTTCATGGTTCAGATGCAGGCTGAAGTTCGGGCTGCGCTGCAGGCCGGTGGTCAGCTGGCGGGTGATCACGCCGAAGTTGACGTCGGTGCCGAGCGGCATCCAGGTCGCGGCAACCTTCTGCTTCGGGTCACGGCCTTCCATCAGCAGCGGGGCCCACTGCTTGATCTGCGCCGGATCTTCCGAGTACTGCATGCCGTAGAACAGCGGATTCTTCACCAGGGCCTGCTGGCGCTTGTGCAGGTAGGCGATGTTGTCATCGCCCCAGACGAAGCTCATGTGCGGGGTCGGGTTGATGAAGTCGCTGGGCTGGCTCAGCCGGCCTTGCTTGACCTGGTGCGACCAGAACTGGCGCGAGACCTCGAACGATTCGGCGATGCCGACCGCGCGCTTGGTCTCGATGCTGCCGTCGGGCAGTTCCGGGGTGTAGTTCAGTTCGGCGAACGCCGAGTGGCCGGTGCCGGCGTTGTTCCAGCCATCGGAGCTTTCACCGGCGACGCCGTCGAGGCGTTCGTAGACCTGGATGTTCCAGTCCGGCTGCAGTTCCTGCAGGTAGGTGGCCAGGGTGATGCTCATGATGCCGGCGCCGACCAGCACAACGTCAACGGGCTTGTCGTTGCTGGCGGCGGGCACCGAGCGCTGGGTCAGCGGCCAGTACAGGAACAGCGCGGCGGCCAGCAACAGCAGCACGAGCAGGGCGAGCAGGGCCTTGCCAAATTTCTTCATGGGGGCGGGATCGTTGGCGGAGGGGAGGAGGTCAGGATGCGCATGAAGCAGGGAAAGGGCGTGAAGAAACAACGCCTTGCAACATCCTGGCGCGATTCTAACCGGTTCCGGTCCTTTTTTGATGCAACGCAGCATCCGGCCTTTCGCGGCCCGTCACCCATAGCGCCAGGTCATGCCTGGCGACGCCTTCAATCAGACCAGCTCCAGAATCTCGTCTCCGGCGTCGTCGATCTCGCCGGTCGGGCGCCAGCCCAGGCGGCGGTAGAAGCCGTGCGAGCGCGATCGCGGGTCGGCCGAGCAGGCCAGGAACAGCCGCCGGTGGCCGGCATCGCGGGTCAGGCTCACCACGTCCTGCAGCAGTTGGCGGCCGATACCGCGGCCTTCGTAGTCCGGCAGCAGGGCCAGCACCAGCACCTCGCCGCTGTCGCGGTCGGCGAAGCAGTAACCGGCCATGCGCTCGCCCTCCCAGGCGACGCGGCCGATCGAATCGCCTTGGGCGATGCCGGCGGCCCAGCTGTCCTCGGTGATGCCCAGTTCCGCCAGTTGGGCGGCACTGAAGGCGTTCTCGCGGGTGCGCCCGCGCAGGTCGATGCAGGCGGCGGCATCTTCGGGGCGCGCATCGCGGACGAATACAGGCATGCAGGGCATCCTTGCAGTGATCGGCCGACCAGTATCCGCATCACGCATGGACCCCGTGTGGAGGTTGCGTGGAGATTGGATGGAGCAAAAAGGGGACGGAGGGGATTAAGTCGTCTTTGCCCGATATGTCGTTTGGGTCTTGAACGACTTAATCCCCTCCGTCCCCTTTTCAGCGCTTGCGCCGGATCAGCGCGGAGGAGGCATCCAGCACCGCGCGGGTCAGCAGGGCCATGGTCTGCACGTCGCCCTTCCAATGCTGCCAGTACAGCGGCACGTCTTCCCACGCGCGCTGGCGCACGTAGACCAGTCGCCCGGCGTCCAGATGCCGCTTGACCAAGGGCAGGGGGTTCATGGTCCAGCCCATGCCGCCCAGGTTGGCCTGCACGAAGGCGCGGGTGGACGGAATCCACCAGGTCGGCGCGGTGCTGGGCAGGTCGTCGCCCGCCATGCGCCGGGCGAAGCGCGACTGCATTTCGTCCTTGCGGTTGAATACCAGCACCGGGGCCTGCGCCAGCGCCTGCGCGGTTACGCCCTTGGCGAAATGGCGCTCGCGGAACTCGGGGGTACAGGTCGCCGCGTAGCGGATGCTGCCCAGCGCGTGGATCTGGCAGCCCTGCACCGGCTCATCCAGGGTGGTCACCGCGCCCAGCACCGTGCCCTGGCGCAGCAGTTCGACGGTGTGGTCCTGGTCTTCCACGCGCAGGTCCAGCGTGGTGCCGGTGCTCTGCGCGAACTGCGAGGCGGCCTGCGGGAACCAGGTCTCCAGGCTGTCGTGGTTCACCGCCACCGGGATGCTTGCCTGGGGCAGGTCCTCGTCGGCCAGGCCCATACGGTGCAGGGCATCGTGTTCGAGCAGGGCGGTCTGCTCGGCCAGCTGCACCAGCACCTGGCCCTCGGCGGTGGCGGTGGCCGGAGTGCCGCGCTTGACCAGCAGGCGGCCGACCCGGTCCTCCAGCGCCTTGACCCGCTGCGAGATGGCCGAGGGCGTGACATTCAACGACTGTGCGGCGCGGTCGAAGCTGCCTTCGCGGATCACCGCGGCCAGGGCGCGCAGCTGGGCATGGTCGATACGCATCGAATTAAGTTCCGCTAATGTTGGTTTAGGAAGTTTAGCTCGTCTTTTTCATGTTGCGGCGCGACAATGACGCCCGTTCCGGTGCTGTCCGCCTTCGCGAGGCACCGTCCCCCCAAGCAAGTAAAGGCAGTGAATCCCATGTTCTCGGTCATCTCCGCCAGCACCGGCCTCGGTGCCTGGTTCTCTGGTGCAGCTACCGGCATCGGCCTGTTCGCCGTGGTCGGGGCCCAGAGCGCCTTCATTCTGCGCCAGGGCATCCTGCGCAAGCACATCGTGCCGGTGGTTGCCACCTGTGCGGCCATCGATGCGATCTTCATCTTCGCCAGCGTGGCCGGCCTGCGCACGCTCACCTCGGCACTGCCGTGGCTGACCACCGCCGTGCTGTGGACGGGTGTCGCGTTCCTGGCCTGGTACGCAATGAAGTCGGCACGCCGTGCGATCGCCGGTGGCGGTGGCATGGGCGAGGCCGACAGTGACGACGGCAGCCGCCGCGCGGTGCTGATGGCCGCGGTCGGCTTCTCGCTGATCAACCCGCACTTCTGGCTGGACATGATGGTGATCGGTTCGATCGCCGAGAACTTCGGCAACGCCCGCATGGCCTTCGCCGCTGGCGTGGTCACCGCCAGCTGCCTATGGTTGACCGCGCAGGGCCTGGGTGCACGCCTGCTGGCGCCGCTGTTCACCAAGCCCAGTACCTGGCGCGTGCTCGACGGCACCATTGCCGTGATCCTCAGCATCCTGGCCCTCACGTTGGCGGTGCGCGGGGTCCACTGACCCGGCGCACGCCCCCCGAACCCACGTCCTGACTCTCTCTCCAAGGTAGTGGTAACGACGGCACCGGCAACGGTGCCGTCGTTTTTTCTGCCGATGTGGCGCGGCAATCGGTCACGTGCCTGGAATCGTGCATCCGGACAGGGTGTCCGGTTTTCCATGGGGGAAGGATGCGCAGGATTGTGCTGGCTGTACTGTTGGGAGCGGTTGTGGGTGGGGCATCGGCCGCAGCGCTGGACCTGGATCGCTATCTGCGGCAGGAGTCGTTTACCGACATCAAGATTTCGCCGGGGGGCGAGTACATCGCCGCGACGGTTCCGCTGGAGGCGGGAACCGCCTTGGCGATCTATCGCATTGCCGACATGAAGATGGTCGGCAGCTTCCGCCCGCCCCGCAACGATCACGCCCACACCTTCGACTGGGTCAGCAACGAGCGACTGCTGGTGGGCATGGCACAGAAGTTCGGCGTGCTGGACCGGCCGACGCCGACCGGCGAACTGTTCGGTATCAATGCCAACGGCAAGGGCGGCGAGCTGCTGGTGGGTTACCGGGTTGCCGACCAGAGCCTGGGCACCAACATCAAGGTCAAACCGGCAGGCCTGGTGGCCGCGTACCTCAGCGACGAACTCAAGGATGACGATCGCAACGCACTGGTGACGGTGATCCCGCTGGTCGGCAGTTCGCATGCCCAGGTCGAGCGCATGGATGTGATCACCGGTCGCCGCAACGCGGTGGCACGGGCTCCCATCCCCGATGCGGACTTCACGATCGATGAGCAGGGCGAGGTGCGTTTCGCGCGCGCTGTCGTTACCGATGGCACGCAGAAGCTCTACTACCGCACAGGCAGCAACAGCGACTGGATCCTGCTCAACGATGAATCCCTGAGCAAGCGCATCGAGCTGCCCCTCGGCTTCTCGGCCGACGGTCGCCTGGCGTACCTGCAGGTCGAGCAGGCAGACGGACCCGATGCCATTGTCAGCTGGGACCCCCAGAGCAATGAACGACGCACCGTGCTGCGCGATGAGAGCGCCGACCCGGCGCGCATCATCCGGCGCCCCGGCAGCCGCGTGCCGGTCGGGGCACTGTTCCTTGGCAGTACGCCGCGAACGGCATTCTTCGATGACGCCTCGAACGAAGCCCGCCTTTACCGCAGCCTCGAAGCGGGCCTGGGCGGAGCGGCCTACATCACCTCCAGCACGCGCGATGGCAGGACGGTGCTGGTGGAAACCTGGTCAGGCAGCAATCCGGGCGATTTCTATCTCTATGACACGGTTGGCAAGAGTGCACGGCACCTGATCAGCCGCAGCGACTGGATCGACCCCGCGCTGGCGGCGGAGGTGCGTCCGATCAGCCTGAAGGCGCGCGATGGGCGTCCGCTGCATGGCTTCCTTACCGTCCCGCACGGCCGCGAGGCCCGTGCGCTGCCGATGGTGGTGGTGCCGCACGGAGGTCCGATCGGTGTTGCCGACGACGGCGCCTATGACGCCGAGGCGCAGATGCTGGCGGCGGCAGGTTACGCGGTATTGCAGGTGAATTTCCGCGGCTCTTCCGGTTATGGCCGGGCCCACATGCAGGCCGCGCGCAAGCAATGGGGACTGTCGATGCAGGATGACGTCACCGATGCCACGCGCTGGGCGATCGAACAGGGCGTGGCCGACAAGAACCGCATCTGCATCTACGGGGCCAGTTACGGTGCCTATGCGGCCATGATGGGGGCGGTGCGCGAGCCGGGCCTCTACCAGTGCGCGGCAGGCTACGTCGGCATCTACGACCTGCCGTTGATGTACGCCCGTGGAGACATCCAGAGTGATGAGTCAGGCCTGGCCTATCTGCGCAACTGGCTGGGATCGCCCAAGGATCTGGCAGAGCGTTCCCCGGTGAATCTGGCCGCGCAGGTGCGGGTGCCGGTATTCCTGGCCGCGGGAGGGCAGGACCAGCGTGCGCCGATCGTGCACAGTGAACGCATGGAAGCTGCGTTGAAGAAGGCCGGCTCGCCGGTGGAAACCCTGTTCGTCAAGAACGAAGGGCATGGTTTCTATTCTCCTGCCAATCAACGCACGTACTACAGCAGGTTGCTGGCCTTCCTCTCGCGCAGCCTGGGGGGACAGGTGGCCGCGCAGGCCACGCCTGCGGAAAAGAGCAGCGCGCCCTGAACAAGCCGGGGGCGGCGGATGATCGATCCGCCGCCCCGGATTTCGCCTGCAGCGGGCTTACTTGACCCCGTGCATCATCTTCTTCAGCAGCGGCGCGGCAATGAAGGCGGCCAGCGCACAGCCCAGGCCGATCCACATCAGCAGCCAGAACAGGTGCGCATAGGCGCCGGCGGCGGCCACCATGTCCAGCGATTCGCCTTCCGGCACCTCGATCGCGGCCAGCTTGCCGAACAGCGCGGCCAGCGTCTCCGAGAATGCGGTGGCCAGGAACCAGGTGCCCATCATCAGGCTCATCACCCGCGGCACGGCCAACTGGGTGACCGCCGACAGGCCGACCGGCGACAGGCACATCTCGCCACTGGCCAGCAGGAAGTAGGCCAGCACCAGCCACCACACACTGGCCATCTCGCCGGTAGCGCCGACCTGCTGTGCGGCCAGTGCCAGCGGCACGAACGACAGCGCGCCGATCACCAGACCCCAGGCCGATTTGACCGGCTTGCCCGGTTCCCAGCCGCGGCGGTCCATCCACGTCCACAGTGCGGCGAAGGCCGGTGCCAGCAGCACCAGGAACAGGCCGCCCAGGTAGGTCAGCGAGCCTGCGGTCTGCGGGATCACCAGGCAGTCGCGCACCAGCAGCACCAGCATCAGCACGACGATGGCGGCGAAGAACGTGCGCGGCGCAGCCGAACCCGGGCGCCGTTCGGACAGGCGCGCGCTGACCACGAAGCCCAGCGGTGCCAGCAGCAGCGAGATGATCGACCACGGCAGCGGCGTACCGCCGGTGATCACCAGCGAGGGCACGATGTCCTTGGTCAGCAGGCGGTCGGTGAAGGTCACCCACGAGCCGTAGGACTGCTCGTACATCGTGAAGAACACCAGCGCCATGAAGATCAGCACCATCAGCGCGATCATCTGCTGGCGCTGCACCGGCGTGCACTTGCTGCCGGTGAACCAGGCGAACCAGACCAGCACGCCGCCCAGCACCACCAGCATCAGCATCAGCGCCAGGCTGATTTCACCGCCCAGCGCGAATGCGCCATTGCCGGCGGCCCACATCAGCCACGCCACCGGCAGCACACCGAGCACCGCGCACAGATAGATGAGCCATTCGCGCGGCAGGCCCAGCACCTTCTGCTTCAGTGCCGCCGGTTGCGGCGGTTCGGCATGGCCCTGCAGGTACTTCTGGCCCCACAGGAACATCGCCAGGCCGGCCAGCATGCCGATACCGGCTGCTCCGAAACCGTACTTCCAGCCATAGGCCTCGCCGAGGAAGCCGCACACCAGCGAGGAGAACAGCGCGCCGAGGTTGATGCCGGCGTAGAACAGCGAGAAGCCCGAATCGCGGCGCGGATCGTCCTTGGCGTACAGCTTGCCGACGATGGTGGAGATGTTCGGCTTGAGGAAGCCGACGCCCATGATGATCAGTGCCAGCGACAGGTAGGTCACCGCCAGTGCCGAGGTGTCGCGCACCACTTCGCCGTTCACCCGGTACGCGGCGTGGCCTTCGAAGGCCATGCCAAGGTGGCCGAGCACCAGCAGGATACCGCCGAACAGCACCGCCCGGCGCATGCCCAGCCAGCGGTCGGCCAGCATGCCGCCGAATACCGGGATGCAGTACACCAGGCCGCCGTAGGCACCGAGCAGGTCCAGGCCGGCCTTGTCGCCGAACAGGTGGTATTTGGTCAGGTACAGCAGCAGCAGCGCCTTCATGCCGTAGAAGGAGAAGCGCTCCCACATTTCAGTGAAGAAGCAGACGTAGACGCCCTTGGGGTGGCCCAGGAAATCGTCGGAAGCGATAGCGGTGGAATTCATCGCGGAATTATAGGCCTGTGGCCCGATCCGCTTTCAGTGGATCCACGCCATGCGTGGATTGCCGGACTGGTCTGGGCGATCACAGGTACCGCAACCACGCCAGGTCACGCCTTCGCGCCTTGAACCGCGCGAAGGCCCGCGTCGGCGGGTACAGCACCACCGCCAGCGCACAGGCCACCAGCAGCAGGCCGGCCACCGAATCCAGGGCGTACAGGTCACCGTGCGTCGGTCCCCCGATCGCCAGCGCGGCCAGGTACAGCCCCTTCAGCACATACAGGTGCAGCAGGTAGAAGAACATCGGCGCGGCGCCGATATCGGCCAGCGGGCGCAGTGCGCGCGCCAGTGGCGGCCATTCGTACAGGCGCAGCAGCAACAGCCCCACGCCCAGGGTCAACAGCAGGAACTGCAGCGACGGCGGGTACTTGGTGATGTTGAACACGCTCATCCATGTGCGCAGCGTGCTGCTTTGGTACTGCCACGGTGCATCCCCGTACTGGTTGGCGAACCGCAGCAGCGCGAACAGGGCCAGCGCACCGATGCCTGCCCACAGCAGCCATCGCTGGCGCTGCTCTGGCGCGCGCTCGCGACCGAACCACGGCCCCATCAGGTAGCCCAGCGCAATCACCCCGATCCAGGGCAGCAGCGGATAGGACGTGCGCAGGCGCAGCGCACCGGCCTCGATCCAGTCGCGCTGATGCAGCACTTTCCACAGCACCGGCAGCGGCCCGTTGCCTTCCGTCCGCACACCATCCAACACGTTGTGCCCGGCCACCACCGCGACCGCGGCCACCAGCAGGACGGGACGGGGCAGCCACAACAGGCCGGCCAGCGCGATCATGCTCAGGCCGATGGCCCAGATCACCTGCAGGTACAGCGTGTCCGGCGGCAGCTGGAAGGTCCAGGCGAAGTTCACCAGGGTCAGTTCCAGCACGACCAGGAACAGGCCGCGCTTGAGCAGGAAGGCGGACGTGGCCCGGCGCGGATCCGCCTGGCGCTGGCCGTACAGCCAGGCCGAAAGACCGGTCAACAGGACGAACACGGGCGCGCACAGGTGGGCCAGCAGACGGCAGGCGAACAGCGCAGGGGAGACCGTCGCCGCGTCCATCGGGTCGCTCACCTGGTGCTGCAGGAAGAAGGTCTCGCGCACGTGGTCCAGCAACATCAACAGCATCACGGTGCCGCGCAGCTGGTCGATGGAGGCAAGGCGGAGGGAGGGGGAAGAGGCCACGTGGGATGTTCGACCGGCGTGACAGGATATAACATAACGTTCTGCTGCGTAGCCCGTCAGGGTTGGCAGACAGCTGCGCTCCAACCCGTCCGCTTGTCGTACCTGATGGGGATCACCCGAGTCGATCCGTCAGGCGCAGCTTTCAGGCAGAACTTCGCCGTGTAGCCCCTGATTGGGCCATTGGTGGGAGCGTTGAGGTAGACCTCGTACAAGGTTGCAGGAATCAATGGCTGTGGAGAAGTGCGCAGCGTGGCCGAGGCTGGCAGATCGCCGTAGACGATGCACTGGCCCGGTGCCAAAGGCTCTACGGGAGTCAGGTCGTACATGAACGACCATGCCTTCACCGTGTCGTGGTGATACACGATCACCGCTTGCAGGATACGGGGCGATCGGACCCATTCCAGTGCCCGCGGCGGCAGGCCGAAACAAGGTATTCCTTCCCGATCCTCGATCACCGCGGTGCCGAACCCGCTGTAGGCGTTGACGTTGCCTATACCCAGCAGCAGGCACAGCATCGCGCCCGCTGCAACGAGGAGGGCACGCATCATCGTGATCAATGGTGCGTCTGCCATGCGGTCTCCTTGCCGACGTTGTGTTGGTGGCAGTGCACGGTGTTGGATTCCGGGAATCGACTCAAGCAGGTGCTGGGTCGCAAACCCCCTCGCCTGGCGCGCATCGCCCGATGGGCCGGGGGCGTCGGGGGATTGGGGTCAAGGGACCCCCCGCTCCGACGCACCGGTGCCCTGTGCACAACTTGGTCAAACACGACACATCTGAAGGGGCCAGGGGCCTGCTAGGGCGCAGCGCTGGGCGAGGGCTTGCCAGCCGGTACCAACCGCACTGGACTTGCCGCCCCCTGAACGCTAGCGTGGCAGGGATTTTTTGCCAGCAGGGGCTTCCATGAACCACGACGCTGCGCCCAAGCAGCTCACCTTCCGCGCAGTGGCCCTGGCCATCGTGCTGGCGGTGGTGCTGTCGGCCGCAAACGCCTACCTCGGTCTGTTCGCAGGCCTGACCATCGCCACCGCCATTCCCGCCGCGGTGATTTCCATGGGCGTGCTGCGCCTGCTGGGCGGTGGCTCCATCCTTGAAAACAACATCGTGCAGACCGGCGCTTCGGCCGGCTCGTCGATCGCCGCCGGTGTGATCTTCACCATTCCGGCGCTGGTGATCATGGGCTACTGGCCGGACTTCAAGTACTGGTGGGTGCTGGGCATCGCCGGCCTTGGCGGCCTGCTGGGTGTGCTGTTCTCGGTGCCGCTGCGCCGTTCGATGATCGTCGAAGACCCGCTTCCGTTCCCGGAAGGCAAGGCCGCGGCCGAAGTGCTCAAGGCCGGTGAGAACCCGGGCCCGGGCCTGAAGATCCTCGGCCTGTCGGCGGTGATCGGTGCCTTCGTCAAGCTGGCCGCGGAAAGCGGCATGCGCCTGATTCCCGATGCCTGGGCCACTTCGGCCTACGTCGGCAGCTCCAAGGTCACCGCCTTCATCGGCACCAACCTGTCGCCGGCACTGCTGGGCGTGGGCTACATCGTCGGCCTCAACGTCGGCATCGTGGTGGTGTCCGGCTCGATCCTGACCTGGCACATCGCCATTCCGATCTACCAGGCGTTCTTCATGAACACCGATCCGGCACTGGCCGCGTCGGTCGCCACCGCTTCGTCCACCGAAGCCGCGTTTGCCATCTGGGGTGCGAAGATGCGCTACCTGGGTGTCGGCGCGATGCTGATCGGTGGTATCTGGACCCTGATCTCGCTGCGCAAGTCGCTGCTCAACGGCGTCAAGAGCGGCTTTGCCGCCGCCCGCAAGAGCGGCGGCCCGGTGCTGGCGCACACCGAGCGCGACCTGCCGATGAAGTGGATGCTGGTGGCCCTGGTGGTCTTCGTGCTGCCGCTGCTGGCCCTGTACCAGGCCATCGTCGGCCAGTGGCACGTGTCGATCCCGATGACCCTCATCATGATCGTCGCCGGCTTCCTGTTCGTGTCGGTCTCGGCCTACCTGGCCGGCCTGATCGGTTCGTCCAACAACCCGGTCTCGGGCATCACCATCTCCACCATCCTGTTCGCCTCGGCCGTGCTGGTGGTGCTGCTGGGCGCCGATGGCCTCAAGCCGGTCGGTGCCGGCGGTGCGCCGCTGGGTGCGGTGGCTGCGATCATGATCGGCGCGGTGGTGTGCTGCGCTGCGGCGGTCGGCGGTGACAACCTGCAGGACCTCAAGGCCGGCTACATCGTCGGCGCCACCCCGTGGAAGCAGCAGTTGATGCTGGGCATCGGTGCGTTCTCGTGCGCACTGATCATGGCCCCGGTGCTGAACCTGCTGGCTACCGCCTACGGCATCGGCGTGAAGTCCGAGCTGCACCCGAACGCGCTGGCTGCACCGCAGGCCAACCTGATGGCCTCGGTGGCCAAGGGCCTGTTCGGTGGCGAACTGCCGTGGACCTTCATCGGCATCGGTGCCGTGGTCGGCGCCGCCATCATCGCCTTCGACAGCTGGCTGAAGTCGCGCAACGCACGCTTCCGCGTGCCGGTGCTGGCCGCCGCCATCGGTATCTACCTGCCGCTGGAACTGATGGTGCCGATCTTCCTCGGTGGCCTGATTGCCCACCTGGTGGAGCGCTTCCACAAGGTGCGCGCCGATGACGAAGAAGGCCGCGACCGCGTGCACAAGCCGGGCGTGCTGTTCGCTGCCGGCCTGATCACCGGCGAGGCGCTGATGGGCATCGCCATCGCGATTCCGATCGTGGTCAGCAGCCGCGCAGACGTGCTGGCCGTGCCGTTCCACCTGCCGGGCGCACAGTGGATCGGCCTGGCCGTGCTGTTCCTGGTCGGCTGGCTGATCTACCGCACTGGCAAGTACGCCAAGGCGTAATGCAGGGGGTCGGATCCCTTCCCGGAGGGAAGGGCTCTGACCCCACGCTGACAGCGTCTGGGGTCAGAGCCGATTCCGCCGGAATCGGATCCGACCCCCGTGTCCCCACAAACCGCGCTACGGCGCGGTTTGCTGTTTCTGGCGATTGCCGCCCACAGGCATGACCGATGGCCTTGGCAGCCCCGGCCGCACGGGCCTAACATCGGTTTTTTGCCGTCCTGCGGAGACCCCGATGAAACTGCGTCATGCCCTGCTGCCACTGAGCCTGCTGGCCGCCCTGCCCAGCGTTGCCGCTGCCCGTGGCCTGGAAGTCCGCGACATGGTGGCCATGGACCGCGTCTCCGCGCCGGTACTGACCGCTGACGGCGGCACCGTGGTGTTCGCCAAGCGCAGCGTCGACGCCAACCTGAAGGCCTCCACCGCGCTGTTCGCACGCAACCTGCGCACCCGCGATGCGGCGCCGCCGAAGCAGATCACCCCGGCTGGCTGGAACGTCAACTCCGCATCGCTGTCGGCCGATGGCCAGACCGTGTACTTCCTCAGCGCCAAGAACGGCAGCCAGCAGCTTTACGCGCAGCCGATCTGCGGCGGTGCTCCGCGCCAGCTGACCGACTTCCCGGTGGACGTGGACAGCTACCACGTGTCGCCGCAGGACGACCGCGTGTTGTTCAGCGCCGGCGTGTTCCAGGCCTGCGCCTCGGATCTGGCGTGCACCGAGAAGAAGCTGAAGGACGTGGCCGGCGCCAAGGCCAGCGGCAAGGTCTTCGATTCGCTGTTCGTGCGCCACTGGGATACCTGGAACGACGGCCGCCGCAATACCCTGTTCGTGGCGCCGCTGCCGTCGGCCAAGGCCGGCGCGGTCAAGGGCGCTTCTGCACTGAGCGCGACCATCGATGGCGACGCGCCGTCCAAGCCGTTCGGTGGCAACGATGATTTCGCGTGGTCGCCGGATGGTGCCAGCGTGGTGGCCAGCATCCGTGTGGCCGGCAAGCAGGAGCCATGGTCGACCAACTTCGACCTGTACCGCTTCGACGCCGCAGGCAAGCAGGCACCGGTCAACCTGACCGCGTCCAACCCGGCCTGGGATGCCGGCCCGGTGTTCAGCGCCGACGGCAAAACCCTGTTCTACCGTGCGATGAAGCGCCCGGGCTTCGAAGCCGATCGCTTTGGCCTGATGGCGATGGACGTTGCCAGCGGCAAGACGCGCGAGATCGCCCCGCAGTGGGATCGTTCGGCTGGCGGCATCGCCCTGTCCGCCGACGGTGCCAGCATCTACACCACTGCCGATGACCTCGGCGAACACCCGCTGTTCCAGATCGACGTGGCCAGCGGCAAGGCCACCAAGCTGATTGGCGATGGCAGCGTTACTGCTGTCGACGTGGCCGGCAACAGCGTGGCCATCACCCGCAACAGCCTGAAGAGCAACGACCAGGTACTGGTCGGCCTGCTGCCGGCCGCGGGCGAAGCCATCGGCGAACTGCGCGCGCTGACCCCGGCTGCTGGCGAGGTGCTGAAGGACGTGACCTTCGGTGACTACGAACAGTTCGAGTTCAAGGGCTGGAACAACGACACCGTGCACGGCTACGTGGTCAAGCCGCACAACTACCAGGAAGGCAAGTCGTACCCGGTCGCGTTCCTGATCCACGGCGGTCCGCAGGGCAGCTTCGGCAACGGCTGGAGCTACCGCTGGAACCCGCAGACCTACGCGGGCCAGGGCTACGCGGTGGTGATGATCGATTTCCACGGTTCCACCGGCTATGGCCAGGCCTTCACCGATGCGATCAGCCAGCACTGGGGCGACCGCCCGCTGGAAGACCTGCAGAAGGGCTGGGACGCGGCGCTGAAGAAGTATTCCTTCCTCAACGGTGACAAGGCCTGTGCGCTGGGCGCGAGCTACGGTGGCTTCATGGTCAACTGGATCGCCGGCAACTGGAACAGCCCGTTCAAGTGCCTGGTCAACCATGACGGCGTGTTCGACCAGCGCATGATGGGCTACGCCACCGAAGAGCTGTGGTTCACCGAGTGGGAGCAGGGCGGTACCCCGTACCAGAAGGCCGCGAACTACGAGAAGTTCAACCCGGTCAACCACGTGGCGGACTGGAAGAAGCCGATCCTGGTCATCCACGGCCAGCAGGACTTCCGCATTCCGGTCGAGCAGGGCCTGGCTGCGTTCACCGCTGCACAGCGCCAGGGCATCGAATCGAAGTTCCTGTACTTCCCGGACGAGAACCACTGGGTGTTGAAGCCGAACAACAGCATCCTGTGGCATGACACCGTCAATGCCTGGCTGAAGCAGCACATCGGCAACTGATGACTGCAGCGCCGCCCTTCGGGGCGGCGCTTTTGTTTTCGACGGTGGGTGCCGATGTTCCCGCCGGTGGGTGCCGACCGTTGGTCGGCACACCTTCGCCAACAGCAGCCGAGCATGGCTCGGCTCTACAAGAGCACCTGCATGATCCAGAACGACATCGTCGTCTTCGGCTTGATCGCCGCCACCCTCGGCGCCGTGTTCTGGACCGCCTCGCGCGAGCAGGGCCTGTGGAAGCGCTTCTACACGTTCGTGCCGGCGCTGCTGCTGTGCTACCTGATTCCCGGCATCTACAACACCGTCGGCCTCATCGATGGCCAGAACACCAAGCTCTACAACCCGATCGCACGCGACATCCTGCTGCCGGCGGCGCTGATCCTGCTGACGCTGGCGGTGGACATCAAGGGCATCCTGCGGCTGGGCCCGAAGCTGGTGCTGATGTACCTGGGCGCATCGGCCAGCATCATGCTCGGCGCGGTGGTGGCCTTCCTGCTGATGCGCGCGGTGCATCCGGAAACCGTGGCCGGCGACACCTGGGCCGGCATGGCCGCGTTGGCGGGCAGCTGGATCGGTGGCGGCGCCAACATGCTGGCGATGCGCGAAGTGTTCGACGTCAACGCCACCACGTTCGGCCAGTTCGCGGTGGTCGACGTGGGTGTCGGCTACGTGTGGATGGCGGCACTGATCTTCCTGGCCGGGCGCGCCGCGAAGATCGATGCACGCAGCGGCGCCGATACCTCGGCCATCGATGAACTGAAGGAGCGCATCGCGCGCTTCCAGGCCGAGCACGAGCGCATTCCCAGCCTTACCGACCTGATGCTGATCGTGGCGGTGGCCTTCGGTGGCGTGGGCCTGTCGCACGCCATCGGCGCGCCGCTGGCGGCGTGGTTCAAGGCCAACGTCAGCTGGGCTTCGCAGTTCAGCCTGGATGCGCCATTCGTGTGGGTGGTGGTGCTGTCGACCTCGCTGGGCCTGAGCCTGAGCTTCACCCGTGCACGTACCCTGGAAGGGGCGGGCGCCTCGCGGCTGGGCTCGCTGCTGCTGTATTTCCTGATCGCCTGCATCGGCATGCAGATGGATCTGCTGGCGCTGCTGGATCGCCCGTGGCTGTTCCTGCTCGGCCTGATCTGGATTGCCGTGCACATCGTGCTGCTGTGGTGCCTGGGCAAGCTGCTGAAGGTGCCGTTCTTCTATTTCGCGATCGGTTCGCAATCGAACATCGGTGGCCCGGCCTCGGCGCCGGTAGTGGCGGCCGCGTTCCATCCGGCGCTGGCGCCGGTGGGCGTGCTGCTGGGCACGATGGGCTATGCGACCGGCACGTACCTGGCCTACATCGTCGGTATTACCCTGCGCGCGCTGGCCGGGCAGGGGTGATCCTGTAGAGCCGAGCCCATGCTCGGCTGCTTCTGGCTTTGCATTCGCGCTCGTGACAGCGAAGAGCAGCCGAGCATGGGCTCGGCTCTGCAGTAGATCCACGCCATGCGTGGATGGCGGTTACGCCGCCTGCAGCAACCCGCGTTCGATCAACCACGCCCGCGCATCCTCGGCGTCCTGTTCAAACCACGCCTTGGTGGATCCCAGCCGATACGTATACCCCCAGGCATCCATGTCGGCCATCAGCCGCGCAGTGCCAACACCCGGTAGCTGCCCGGCCAGCACGATCTGCAGGTAGCAGGTGGCATCTTCCTCGGCCACCGAGTCGGTGGCGTCGGTATGCACCCGCGCACGCCGCTCCGGCGGCAGCACGATCAGGTGGCAGGCTTCGTGCAGCATCGAATGCACGGGAGTGTCGTCGCGCACATACACGTTGCTGGCGATGATGCCGGCCTCGGGCTCGCCCCAGTAGCTGCCGGGAATCGCTTCACCGGCCGCGACGTGGTGCAGCCGCAGGCCATGCGCGGCGAGCAGGCGCTGCGCATCGGCGAAGGCGATGTCGCCCACGCAGGTGATGTCCACGGCGGTTGTCGTATCGGTCATGCGGTTGGGCAGCCTCGCCCATGCAGGCACGGGCGGGGCAGGAGATCAGGGTTTGTCCGGGCCTTCAGGCAGCGCCACGGAGATGTCCAGCACGTCGTGCTGGCCATCTTTCACCAGGTCGACCTTCACCGCATCGACGTCGATGTTCACGTACTTCTTGATCACTTCCAGCAGCTCACGCTGCAGCAGCGGCAGGTAATCGGGGCCGCCACGGTTGCTGCGTTCCTGCGCGATGATGATCTGCAGGCGGTTCTTGGCGGTTTCGGCGGTGGTCTTCTTCGCTTTGAGGAAATCAAACAGGCCCATGCTTACCCTCCGAACAGCTTGCTGAAGAAGCCCTTCTTCTCGACGTTGGTGAAGCGCATCGGGCGTTCTTCGCCGAGGATGCGCGCGACGGCGTCGTCGTAGGCCTGGCCGGCAGCGGACTCGACATCCAGGATGACCGGCTCGCCCTTGTTGGAGGCGTTGAGCACGTCACCCGACTCGGGGATCACGCCAATCGCCTTCAGGCCGAGCACTTCCTCGACGTCGGCGATGCTGAGCATCTCGCCACTTTCCACGCGCAGCGGGGTGTAGCGGGTCAGCAGCAGGAAGGCCGGCACGTCCTGGCCGGACTCGGCCTTGTGGGTCTTCGAATCGAGCAGGCCGATGATGCGGTCCGAGTCGCGCACCGACGACACTTCCGGGTTTACCACCACCACGGCGCGGTCGGCGAAGTACATCGCCAGGAAGGCGCCCTTCTCGATGCCGGCCGGGGAATCGCAGATGATGTAATCGAAACCGTCGGCGGCCAGGTCCTTCAGGACCTTGCCCACGCCTTCCTGGGTCAGTGCGTCCTTGTCGCGGGTCTGCGAGGCGGCCAGCACGTACAGGTTCTCGAAGCGCTTGTCCTTGATCAGGGCCTGCTTGAGGGTCGCTTCGCCGTGCACGACGTTGACGAAGTCGTACACCACGCGGCGTTCGCAGCCCATGATCAGGTCGAGGTTGCGCAGGCCGACGTCGAAGTCGATCACCGCCACCTTCTTGCCGCGCCGTGCCAGGCCGCAGGCCAGGCTCGCGCTGGAAGTGGTCTTGCCGACGCCGCCCTTGCCGGAGGTGACTACGATGATTTCAGCCAAAGGACTTCTCCTGGTTCTGCATGAGTTTGGAGCTGCGTCAGTCCAGCGCAGCGATCTTGATCTGGTCCTGTTCCAGCCACACCTGCACGGCTTTGCCGCGCAGGTTGTCCGGGACATCGTCCAGTACCTTGTAGTGGCCTGCAATGGCCACCAGTTCCGCATGGAAATCACGGCAGAAAATGCGTGCCGCGGTGTTGCCCTGGGCCCCTGCCAGCGCGCGGCCGCGCAGGGTGCCGTAGATATGGATGCTGCCGTCGGCGATGACTTCGGCGCCGGCACCGACGGTGGCCATCACGGTCAGGTCGCAGTTCTCAGCGTACAGCTGCTGGCCCGAACGCACGTTGCCCAGCTGCATGCGGCCGGGTTGCGGTGCGGCGGCGTCGGCGACCTTGGCCACCGGCGTGGCCGGCGCCGGCTTCGGTTCGGCACGGGCCGCGCGACGCGGTTCAGGCGCGGACGGCGGCGGAGCCGGCTCGGCCTCGGCACGCTCGTACTGGGCGCGGAATTTGGCCAGCAGGGGCAGCCCGAGCTGCTGCGAGAGCAGGTCGACCGCGCTGGTGCCATAGGCCAACGCCACCGGCAGCACGCCGGCACTGCGCAGGCCATCGACCAGCGCCTGCGCGGTAGCCACGTCCGGCACCTGGCTCAGGCCGCCGAAGTCGAGGATCACCGCCGCGCGGCCGAACAGTTTCGGCGCACGGGTGACGCGTTCACGCATTTCCTGCACAAGGCGCTCGACATCAAGGGTGCGGATGCGCAGGTTGGCGACGCCCACCTGGCCGATCTTCAGTTCACCGGCCTGTTCGTAATCGAAATTCACCGCCACGCTCAGGTCCCCGTCGGCCGCTGTGCCTGTGCCGGCAGCTGCCGGGCACGTGTCCATGCCACATCCGGCAGCTTGCCGCCGTAGGTCTCCTGGACCCACGGGTAGCTGCACAGTTCCTTGGCCAGCATGCTGGCGCGCACATCGACCTGCGGCATGGTGTTCTGGCCCAGCTCGCGGAAGCCGAAGCTGCCGTGGAAGAGCAGGGCGGCATCGGCGCCATGGTCGAGGAAGACTTCGCAGGTCATCTGCGGGTAGCGCAGCTCGGCGAAGCTCTGCGCGTCGGCATAGAACGCACGGCCGACGCCACCGCCACGACGGCGGCTGGCGACCACGATGCGGTCGATATAGAAGAACGGGGTGTCCAGCTGCTGCTTGAACCAGGCGAAGTTGCTGCTGTCGTGCTGGCTGTCGCTGCCGAAGCCGATCAGGAAACCGGCCAGGTTGCCGTCGCGCTCGGCGACGCGGAAATACTCAGCGGTTTCGTAGAACAGGCGCAGGCGGGCCGCATCCAGGGGAAGGATGGCCAGGCCAGCGTTGTTGTTCAAAGCCAGGACGGAATCGAGCTCGTGCTCGCGCACGTCGCGGATGACAATCGACATTGTGACTCCGTGGGGTAACGCGGTTGGTCCGTCAAATTGGACCCTGCGCACGATTATTGCATGCCCGGGGTGGGCTGCGGCATGAACAGGGGGCCGCAGATGCATGACTTCCGTGGGAGTGCGCGACGCAGGCCGGGCCCGTAGAGTGCTGGCATGTTGGGAGTCCTCAGCCATACCCGCGTCCTCCGTCTGGCCGGCCTGTTTACCTGGGTCATGGTCGGCCTGCCACTGGCGTACTCGCAGTTCGAGAACCTGCACAGCCGCAGCGATATGGGCAGCTGGGCGATCCTGCTGTTCGTCGCCTACCTGTCCTTCGGCGCCGCGTACTACTGGCTGACCCGCCTCCTGCGCAGCGACAGCGACAGTCACACCACCTGGCTGGACCGCGGCCTGCTGCTGCTGCTGACGGTTTCGGCGCTCGGCGTCAGCTACCTCAGTGGTTCCGGCCTTGGCAGCATCCTGATGATGGTGGCTGCCGGCGTCATTCCGTGGATGCTGTCGGCGCGCCTGTGCGTGCTGTGGCTGCTGGTCAGCCAGCTGGCGGTGGCCCCGGTCTATTACATGCTGCTGCACTTCCCGCTGTTCGAAGCCGTGATGCAATCGCTGCTGTATGGCGGCTTTTCCATGTTCATCTTCGTGACCAGCCTTGTCGCGCGACAGCAGACCCAGGCCCGCGACGAGCAGCGAAGGCTCAATTCGGAGCTGCGCGCCACCCGCGCCCTGCTGGCCGAAAGCGCCCGGGTCAATGAGCGAACCCGCATTTCGCGTGAGCTGCACGATCTTCTGGGGCATCAGCTGACTGCGCTGACCCTGAACCTGGAAGTGGCCGGCCACCTGGCCGAGGGCCAGGCGCTGGACCATGTGAAGCGCTCGCACGCCCTGGCCAAGCTGTTGCTGGGCAACGTGCGCGAGGTGGTCAGCCAGCTGCGTGAGACCGGCGCCATCGATCTGGCCGCGGCACTGCGCCCGCTGACCGAGAATGTGCCTTCGCTGGACATCCAGCTGGACATCGAGGATCCGCTGAACGTGGAGGACCCGCAGAGGGCCCACGTGCTGCTGCGCTGCACCCAGGAGATCATCACCAACGCGGTGCGCCACGCCGGCGCCCGCCACCTGTGGATCAAGGTGTACCGTGAAGCCCCCGACCGGGTGGTGGTGGAGGCCCGCGACGACGGTGTCGGCGCGGATATGGTCAATGTGGGCAATGGCTTGCGCGGCATGCGCGAGCGCCTGCAACAATGTGGTGGCCAGCTGCAGGTCGAAACCCGCCCCGGTGAAGGCTTCCGGTTGCGGGCGACGGTGCCGGCAACGGTGCTGGCGGCCACCCTTACCAAGGTTCCTGAAGGAGTGCGTTGATGATTCGCGTCTGCCTGGTCGACGACCAAACCCTGGTGCGGCAGGGAATCCGCTCCCTGCTGGCGCTCGACGACGGTATCGAGGTGGTGGCCGAGGCCGGCGATGGCCGGCAGGCGGTCGAGCTGATACCGCAGGTGCGTCCCGACGTGGTGCTGATGGACATGCGCATGCCGGTGATGTCCGGGCTGGAGACGCTGCAGGTGCTGTCGCGCCAGGAGCAGCTGCCGCCGACCATCATCCTCACCACCTTCGACGACGACCAGCTGGTGCTGGCCGGGCTCAAGGCCGGTGCCAAGGGCTACCTGCTCAAGGACGTGACCCTGGCGCAGCTGGTCGGTGCCATCCGCACCGTGGCCGAAGGCGGTTCGCTGGTGCAGCCGGCCGTGACCCAGCGCCTGCTGTCCGGCCTGGAGCACATGCGCAACGAGTTCGTCAGCCTGGACCGGCCGGACCCGTTGACCGACCGCGAGACCGAGATCCTGCGCCTGATGGCCAGTGGCTTCTCCAACAAGGAGATCGCCAATTCGCTGGGTGTGGCCGAAGGCACCATCAAGAACCACGTGTCCAACATCCTGTCCAAGCTGGGCGTGCGCGACCGTACGCGTGCCGTACTGAAGGCGTTCGAGCTTCAGCTGGTCTGAGGAAAACCTTTTCAGGACAATGACTTGAGGCCCAGGCATGGCCCTCGGGTGGGGTTGCCCCCTACTTCACGGGTATCGGTATGCGGTACCCTTCGAATTCTTTGTCCATACAAATACGCAGCCGGCAGGGAAACCGGTGCGCCAATCCCGATAAACAATGCCCGCGAAGCCTGCTAGGATTGGCGCTTCGCTTCAATCAACCCGGCCGTGGGATCGGCCCCGGAGACTCTCTGAATGACCCGTATTATCGAGTTCCTGATCGCCTTGGGGATCGTGGCTGGCCTGTTCGTCATCATTGGCGTATGTCTGCCGGGCGAGCGTCACATCACCGAAAGCATCGAGACCAACCGCAAGATGACGATCGTGTACGACACGGTCAGCAGCCTGCGCCGCTTCAAGGACTGGAACCCGCTGGTACTGCGCGATCCCGCCGTTGAACTGAAGCTGTCCGGCCCGGCCTCCGGCGTCGGTGCCACTCTCGACTTCACCTCCAAGGACCTGGGCACCGGTTCCTGGAAGATCACCGAAGCCGAAGAGAACAAGCGTGTTGCGATCGCCATCGATGACGCCACCAAGGGTCACGACAAGATCACCACCTTCACGCTGGAGCCGACCGGCAAGGGTGGCCGCAACGTCAAGATCACCCAGGACTACTCGGTGAAGTACGGCTTTGACCTGTTCGGCCGTTATGCAGGCCTGTATGTCAGCCGCCAGATCGGCGACGACATCAAGATGGGTCTGTCGCGCATGGCCAACATGCTGGCCACCGTCCCGAACGTGGACTACCGCACCCCGGAAGCCCCGCTGACCGATCTGGGCATCGTCGACGTGCCGGCTGAAGACCTGCTGGTCGTCAACGCCGGTAACGTGGACCGTGGTCAGGACACGATCACCAAGTCCATCAAGGACAACCAGGAGTGGATCAAGCGCGTGATGGAGGCCAATGGCCTTGAAGCCGCCGGTCCGTTCCGCATCATCACCACCGACTTCGGTCAGGAAAAGTACGCCTTCGACATCGCCCAGCCGGTGAAGAAGAAGGGTGCTGAAGGTGCCACCGCTGAAGAGCTGACCGTCAAGATCGACGGTGGCGCTCCGGTCAAGTACGTGCATGTGGCTCCGCACCGTTCGGCGCATGCCGCCTACACCGGCCACATGGCGGGTCTGGACGTGGCCCGCAACGGTCTGCGTGCCTGGGCCGTGACTTCCGGCAACGAAGTGATCGACCGTCCGTACGAAACCTGGAAGGACGGCATCGACAAGTCGTTCACCCCGGAAGGTACCTACGACATCTACTGGGCCGTCAAGTAAGCTTCGGCTGACCCATGTAGTGTTGGACACGAAAACGCGCCGCTCATTGCGGCGCGTTTTTTTTTCATCTGGCGCCCGGCAAGGGCGCTGCGCAAGGAGCCCACATGTTCAATCTCGAACGTCGCGCACGTAAGCCTTCGCTGCTGGCCTGCCTGGGTGCGCTGCTGGCCGCCGTCTCGATCGGCCTGTCGGCCTACGCCTCGCACGGTGTGGCCGACCCGCTGGCGCAGCAGCATCTGAACATGGCGGCGCTGTATGCGTTCGCGCATGGTGCGGTACTG
Source organism: Stenotrophomonas sp. GD03819 (assembly GCF_029841665.1). Classification (NCBI taxonomy): domain Bacteria; kingdom Pseudomonadati; phylum Pseudomonadota; class Gammaproteobacteria; order Lysobacterales; family Lysobacteraceae; genus Stenotrophomonas; species Stenotrophomonas sp. GD03819. Next base: position 66,350 of record NZ_JAOCEW010000017.1, on the reverse strand, counting down.
GTGGCGCTCGGACCGCGCGCGCAGGGAGCGATCGCGCACCTGGCGCTGTACTTGCTGCTGCTGGGAGTGCTGCTGTTTTCCGGCAGCCTGGTGGGCGGCGCGTTGTGGCAGTGGCCGACGCGGATGGCACCGATTGGCGGCACCAGCATGATGGCCGGATGGGTGTTGCTGGGGATCAATGCGTTGAGGCGGTGACGGCAGCGGAGATCGGCCAAGCACGACACCGCTGCGCCGTCAGCTTCTGTAGAGCCGAGCCATGCTCGGCTTCGAGCGAAGCGACCCGCTTTTGTCTTTGCTCTCTTGTTCCATCCTGCGGCCATGCACTGATTGCCCCAGGCTTTCGCCACGAGGGGCTCAGCCGTTGGCCGGCTTCCAGCACCAGTGCCACGGTTCGTAGACGATTCCGTGCGGGTTGTCGCGGGGGTAGCTCAGATGGAAGCCGTGTTCACCGGCATGGGCCTGCAGCCACGCGAACGCGTCGGTGGCTTCGAACGATTCTTCGGCCGGCGCGTCGCCCGGCGTGCCGATGTCCAGCGCGTGGCCGCTGTGGTGTTCGCTGAACCCCGGTGCGGCATTCACCTTCAGGATCTCTGCCACGCTCAAGCCGCGCGCCAGCTTCCGTTCGAAGATGCCCAGCTGGTAGGCATGGCTGCGGAAGCCGGAGATCGCGTCCAGCGCAATTCCGTCCTGTGCCGCGTGCAGTTGCATCCGCCGCCAGCCCTGCGCGGCGCCACGGCGCAGCCACAACGGGCGGGCGAAGCGGTCGCGACCGGCGAAGTGCAGCAGGCACGGTTCGGATTCCAGCGGCAAGCCGCTGCCGTCCGCGTAGCGCTGTGCATCCAGGCCAAGCTGCTGCAGGCGCTGCTGCAACCCGGCCAGCGGCAGCCATTGTTCTTCCAGCCCGGCGGCGAAGGGCCGCGCTGCCGCGGCATCCAGCAGCGCCAGTGCTTCCTCGACCCCGGGCTCGCGTTGCAGGCGCGGCACCATGGCGTGCACACCCTGCGCCAGTACCGCCGCCAGGTAGCGACCATCGCGCTTGCGCCGCAGCACCCAGTGCGCCTGCGACAGCAGGCGTGCATCCAGGTTGCTGCGTGCACGCAGCAGGTGGGCGGGCCACAGCTCGATGGCCTCGGTATTGATCAGCAGGGGGGCGCGTCGTTGCATCGCCGCAGCTTACTGCCGTGGCGCCGACGCGGCCACCTTGCGCAGTGCATCGAGTAGGGCCTGCGGCCGGTCCACGCTGAGCAGCGTGCTGCCATCACTGACCGGCAGGGCGAGGACGCGCGCACGGTCGGTGACCAGGGCGAAGCCCTTGCCGCCGCCCTGCAGGCGGAAGTGGCCCGAGTAGAAGCCCGGCATTGAATAGCCATTGGTTTTGACACGGATGCCGTAGCGGCGGTCACGCTGCAGGTCGACCACCTCGGCCTGGTCCAGCCGCAGCTGCGCCACCGGCACGCGCCGCCGATACATCGTCGAGCGCACGTCCAGCACGTTGCCGGCCAGCGCCACGCGGCGGCGGAAGAATGCGGCTCCCAGCCCGACAGCGAGTACAGCGATGACGATCAGGCTCCATGCCGCACTGCCGCCCATCCGGAACCAGGGCGGCGACAGCGTCACTTCGATCCAGGGGGCGCCTGCCGGTGCCTTGTACAGCTGTGCGTACAGGCAGGCCACGAAGGCAGCCAGCAGCGGCAGCACGATCCAGAGCACGCGCAGCGGCGAGCTCTCGGCCACGTCAAAGGGATTGGGGTCGCTGCCGCCCATGGTTCAGGCCTCCTTCTTGAACACCAGCATCGCCGGGCGCATCGGGGCCGGGATGATGACGTTGACCAGTTCCCAGCCAAGCTGGCCCTGGCGGGTCAGTTCACTCTGGATGTCCTCGGCCTTCAGGGTGCCCATCATCGTGGTCTTCACTTCGATGGTCTGGTAACTCCAGCGCGTGCTCATTCCTTGTCCTCCGGCGATGGCGTGGGTTTCGGCAGGCGTCCTGCCCTGCGCAGGGCGTCGCGCAGCACGTATTCGATCTGCGCGTTGAGGCTGCGCAGCTCGTCGTCGGCCCAGCGCTGCGCCGCGGCCAGGACCTCGGCGTTGATGCGCAGCGGATAGGCTTTCTTCTCACTCATGGGGGCTCCTGGCGGGGCGGTGGGGCGCCCCGTTGCGAGTGTGGCTCAATACAGCGAGCCGGCATTGACGATCGGCTGGGTGCCGCGGTCCGAGCACAGCACGGTCAGCAGGTTGCTGACCATGTGCGCCTTGCGCTCCTCGTCCAGTTCAACCACGCCGTTCTTATGCAGTTCGGCCAGGGCCATCTCGACCATGCCCACTGCACCGGCCACGATGCGCGTGCGTGCGGCGATCACCGCGTTGGCCTGCTGCCGCTGCAGCATCGCCTGGGCGATTTCAGCGGCGTAGGCCAGGTGGCTGATGCGCGCGTCGATCACCTGCACACCCGCATCGGCCAGGCGCTCGGCCAGCTCGTTCTTCAGGTGCTGGGAGATCTCGCTGGCGTGGCTTCGCAGGGCCAGCTGGCCGTCCTCGTGCTGGTCGTAGGGATAGCTGGTGGCCATCGCACGCAGCGCGGATTCGGACTGGATGTGCACGAAGCTCTCGTAGTCGTCCACGTTGTAGACCGCTTCGGAGGCGTCGACCACCTGCCAGACGATCACTGCGGCGATCTCGATCGGGCTGCCGTCCAGCTCGTTGACCTTCAGCTTGCCGCTCTCGAAGTTGCGCACGCGCTGGCTGACCCGGCGCTTGGCGTAGAAGGGGTTGTTCCAGCGCAGGCCGTTGTCCTTGACGGTGCCGACGTACTTGCCGAACAGGCTCAGCACGGCCGCCTGGTTGGGCTGGATGGTGTACAGGCCGGCCAGGATGAAGACCGCGGCAGCGACCACCAGCACGCCGGCCAGCATCAGCAGCAGGTTGGGCGAGCCGGTGCTGGCCTTGGCCGCCACCCCCAGCACGAACAGCGCCCCGCCGGCCAGCGCAGCCAGCAGGGATCCGGCCAGGGTGCCGAGGCCGTTGAGGGAGGCAAGCGACTTCTCTTTCATGGCGGTACGTCCTTGAGGGTTCAAGGTGAAGATATCAAAGTGATATCACTTGTCGACTACCGTTCGTCGGATGCCATGGCCCGGGTGCCCGGCCAGCTAGAATGCCCACCCGCCTTCACATCGCTGCTGGAACTGCCATGGCCAAGCTTGGAACTCCGTTGTCCCCCTCCGCCACCCGCGTGCTGCTGCTGGGCTCGGGCGAACTCGGCAAGGAGGTGGCCATCGAGCTGCAGCGGCTGGGCGTGGAGGTGATCGCCGCCGATCGTTACGCCGACGCGCCGGCGATGCAGGTCGCACACCGCTCGCACGTGATCGACATGCTGGACGCGATGGCCCTGCGCGCGCTGATCGCCCAGGAGCAGCCGCACCTGGTAGTGCCGGAGATCGAGGCCATCCACACCGAGACCCTGGTCCAGCTGGAACAGGAGCAGGGCCTGCGGGTGATCCCGACCGCGCGTGCTGCACGCCTGACCATGGACCGCGAAGGCATCCGCCGCCTGGCCGCCGAAACCCTGGGCCTGCCGACCTCGCCGTACCGCTTCGTCGATACCGAGGCCGAGTACCGTGCTGCCGTGGCCGCCATCGGCCTGCCGTGCGTGGTCAAGCCGGTGATGTCGTCCTCGGGCAAGGGCCAGAGCACCCTGCGCAGCGAGGCGGACATCGCCCCGGCGTGGGAGTACGCGCAGACCGGTGGCCGTGCCGGTGCCGGCCGCTGCATCGTCGAAGGTTTCATCGATTTCGATTACGAGATCACCCTGCTGACCGTGCGCCACGCCGGCGGCACCTCGTTCTGCGCACCGATCGGCCACCTGCAGAAGGACGGCGACTACCGCGAAAGCTGGCAGCCGCAGCCGATGTCGAGCGCGGCACTGGCGCGCGCGGAAGAGATCTCGCGCGCGATCACCGACGACCTCGGTGGCTGGGGCCTGTTCGGCGTGGAGCTGTTCGTGAAGGGCGACGAAGTGTGGTTCAGCGAAGTGTCGCCGCGCCCGCATGACACTGGCCTGGTGACGCTGGTATCGCAGGAGCTGAGCGAGTTCGCGCTGCACGCGCGCGCCATCCTCGGCCTGCCGATTCCGGTGATCCGCCAGAGCGGCGCGTCGGCCTCGTGCGCGCTGCTGGCGCACGGCGAGGGCGTGCCGTACTTCAACAACGTCGCCGCCGCCCTGCAGATGCCGGACACCGCCGTGCGCCTGTTCGGCAAGCCGAGCGTGCACGGCCATCGCCGCGTGGGCGTGACCCTGGCGCGCGCGGAAACCATTGACGTAGCACGCGCCATCGCGCGTGATGCCGCCGACGCCATCGGCGTCGAACTGCGCCCGTAAGAAAGGAGCGACGACCAACGGTCGTCGCCTACCGAAACCCGGTGGGTACCGACCGTTGGTCGGTACAGATTTCCGTGCAGTCGACTAACAGTCGACTCTACCGCACATCCACCCACACCAGGTGGTGGTCGCTGCCGTCGGCGATCTTCGCCTCCGGGCTTTCATTGGCCGGCCAGAAGATGCCGCTGCCGATGTACTCGAAACCGGTCGAGGGCAGTACGTAGTCCAGGCGCATGGTGCCGGACTTCGGGCCGAAGTCGCCGGTGGCGTGGAACGGTGCGCCCTTGCGCTCGATGCCCTTGGCCGCATAGGCCAGGCTGGTCTGCTCACCGCCGACGCTGCGCGGGGTGGGGTAGCGCAGCACGCGGGCGTTCTCGATCAGCTCGACGATCGCCTCATGGCGGCCATCGCCGTCGACCGGGTCGTTGTTGAGGTCGCCCAGGATCACGAAGCGTGCGTCCTGCGCCAGGCCACCGCACTGGCCCTTGTCGTCACACAGCCACGGCTTGTCACCCTTGGAAAGGTACTCCTGCCACAGGCGCAGCTCGTCGTGGTTGCGCGCCGCGTTGCGCTTCTCCGGGCCGTCGAACACCGGCGGGGTCGGGTGCGAGACCAGCGCATGCACCACGCCGGCCGGGGTCTTCACCGGCACGTCCCAATGCGACTTCGACGACAGGCGCAGCTGCGACCACACCTGGTCGTTGTAGAAGCTCTGGCCGGTACGCGGATCGACCGGGCGGATGGCACCCGGCATCGCACTCCATTTCAGCAGCTGGAAGCTGCGTACCTTGGCTTCATCGATCGGGTAACGCGACAGCACCAGCATGCCGTACTGGCCCGGGTGCAGGCCGTAGCCCCACGCATCGTTGCCGCGGCTGCGGCCTTCGCCGCCGACCACGCCGTTGTTGTCCAGGTCCAGGCCACTGGGCACGCCGGTATTGACCGGGGCCAGATAGCGGTAGGCGAAATGCAGCGGCTTGCCGCCGCCGGGCTGGGCGACTTCCAGGTAGCGCTTCTGGAACAGGTCGGCGGCGCGATGGGCGTCGTCGAAATCGAATTCGTTCAGCAGCACCAGATCCGGGCGCACCTGCTGCAGTACCGCGGCGATCTTGCGTGCGTGCTCGCTGTCGCCTTCCAGTTCCTTGATCAGGCCACCGGCGTCGTCGGAGTACAGCGAGGTATTGTAGGTAGCCAGGCGCAGCGCAGTGGACGGCTTTTCGGTCATCGCGGGGGACGTGGCGAAGGCAGGGGCGGTGGCGCCGCAGAGCAGGGCCAGGGCGAGGATCAGGGGATGGCGGCGGGTCATGTTCATGGGCCGTATTGTGCACCTGGCCTGGTGTCAGCGGTTTGTCAGCGCCCGTCCAGTTCGTTGTCGAAATCGTGCCAGCGGCGGCCGTCGTACGCCTCCAGCGGATGGAAGCGGCGCTTGTAGTCCATCTTCTGGTGGCCGCGGATCCAGTAGCCCAGGTACACGTGTGGCAGGCCCTCGCGGCGCGCCCATTCAATCTGCTGCAGGATCGCGAAGGTGCCCAGCCCGCGCGCGGCGTGGTCCGGGTCGAAGAACGTGTAGACCGCCGACAGGCCGTGCTCGGTGACGTCGGTCACCGCCACCCCCAGCAGTTGGCTGGGCTGGCCGTCGTGGCCGGGCAGGCGCATTTCCATGAAACGGGTGTGCGACCAGCTGCCGATCAGGAACTGCTCGAATTCGTGCGGGCCGTGGTCGTCCATGCCGCCATTGGCGTGGCGGTGGGTGAGGTAGCGGTGATACAGCGCGAACAGGTCGTCGCGGGCGGTGGCGGCGGTGATCCGTACCTCCAGGTCGGCATTGCGGGCGGCGCAGCGGCGCTGGCTGCGGTCCGGAGCGAAGCGCGCCACCGGGATCCGCACCGCCACGCAGGCCTGGCAGTGCGCGCAATGGGGCCGGTAGACCAGATCGCCGCTGCGGCGGAAGCCCCAGCTCAGTGCCAGCGGATAGAGCGCACCGAGGCGGCGGTCGTTCGGGTCCAGCACCAGGTCGCGTGCCACCCGGTCCGACCAGTACCCGCAGGGGTGCTCGCCGGTCTGGAAAAGTCGCAGTTCGTCGTCTCTGTCGCCATGCATCGCCATGGGCACAGCATAGCCCCAGGTTGTCGCAGTGGCGGCGACTGTCCGCCGGATGAATGGCACCGGCAGCGGCGTCAACCGATGTCGCGCCCGGGCGTTGTTGTCCCCCGAGGGTGAAGTGATCACCCCGACGCTGTTCCCATCCCCAGGAGTGACCTCATGATCCGTACCCCCCTGCTGCTGGCCCTGCTGCTCGGCACCTCCGCTTCCGGTATCGCGCTCGCTGCCGACACCCCGGCCACGCCCGCGCAGCGTCCGGCCAAACTGGACACCAACGGCGACGGCGTCATCGACCGCGGCGAAGCCGCTGCCAACCCGCGCCTGGCCGCGAAGTTCGACGAGCTGGACAAGAACAAGGACGGCAAGCTCTCGCGCGATGAGCTGCCGCGCTGGAAGCATGGCCGCCGTGGCCACGGCGGTGAGCGCTGGGCCAAGCTGGACGTCAACAAGGACGGCCGCATCAGCCGCGAGGAAGCCAAGGCCGATCCGCGCCTGGCCGCGCGCTTCGACCAGCTTGATCTGAACAAGGACGGCTATCTGGACAAGGCCGACCGCGAGCTGCGCATGAAGCAGCATCGTGATGCCTGGTTCGCTGCCGCCGACACCAACAAGGACGGCCAGCTGAGCAAGGCCGAGTTCGACGCCGCCAAGGGCCCGATGCACGGTGGCCCGCGCCATGGCGGTCCGCGCGACGGTGGCGCACCGGCGCCGCAGCGCTGAGGGTCGACGCAGTGAATGACGACAACGCCGGCAGACTGCCGGCGTTGTCCGTTATACGTTTCCGCTGCGCATCAATGCATACACCACCAAGGCGATCACGAAGACGTTCGCGCCGATGATGCCGGTGCGCCCGTAGACGGATTCGTATTGCCAGTTGGTTCCGCTGCGGCCGCGCCGCGCCGAATCACGCGCGATCATGGGGGCCATCACGCGCTGCAGCGGCACCAGGCACTGGTAGTTCACCGTACCCAGGCCGATGACGAGAATGGCAAGTTGCAGCCACAGCGGCACCTGCAGCATCAGCGAAACCAACAGGCTGGTGCAGACGACCATCGCAGTGAACGTATTGAGGTGCACGAACCGTCGCACGGCCGCCCGTTCCTGCGGGGTGTCTGCGAAGCGCAGCAGGAAGCGGCCCCCCAGATAGCTGCCGATGATGCCACCGACGACGCCCCCGGCAACGGCGGCCCAGTTGCTGGCGGGTATCAGGTGCAGCTGGCTGGCGGCGGCCGTCAGTGAACCCATGGCTGCGCCGCCTGCGGCACTGACGCCGCCCAGGCCCAGCTTGCTGCCGCCCACGCCGACGCCGGTGCTGAGCAGGATCGCGGCACTGGCGGTGCCGGGTGCGGCCACCAGGACCATCGACACCACGGCGGTGGCGAATGCAGCGCTCGGCGCGCTGCTGCGTGCGAACTCACCGAAGTGCTGCAGCAGGCCGTCGCGCACCAGGGTGCGGGCGCGCGACAGGCGCTTGCGCACCGCCGCGTCGCTGAGACCGAGCAGGTCGGCCACCTGCTGCGAGCGCTGGCCTTCGCGGTAGTACAGCAACAGCACTTCGCGGCTGTCGGCGGGTAGGGTGGAGATGATGTCCTCGGCGGCGATTTCTTCCTCCACCCGCTGCAGGCGATCGGCGGCGCCCGGCGATGGATCTGCGGCCATCCCCATCGCCACCTCGGCCGCCTCGCCGGTCAGTGGACGGCCACGCTGGGCGCGCAGCCAGTCGCGGGCCAGGTTGCGGGTGATCTGCCGCAGCCACGGCAGGAAGCTGGTCGCGCTGCGCAGCTGGTGCAGCTGCTGCCAGCCCTTCACAAAGGCTTCCTGGGCAATGTCCTCGCTGGCCTGGCGGTCGCGGGTGATGGCCAGCGCGATGGCGGTGACCGTGTTCTGGCAGGCCAGCACGATGCGGCCGTAGGCGTGCTGGCAACCGCTGGCGGCAGCGGGCAGTTCGCGTTCCAGGGTCTGGTCGATCGATGCGGCGAACGTCGTCATGGCGGCGGCTCTCCTGCTGGGATTGTGTCCCATGACGGAGCTGCGCGCCCAATGTGACCGCAGATGCTGATGCATCTGCGGTCCGCGCATTCCACCTCATCCCCGCGCCGTTGGCGCACCCCCTTGAACAACAAGGGGGCTCCAATCCTGACGGGTTACGGTGAAGTCGCGACCCTGCTGCCAGGCCGCTGTGCTCGCCGGGCATGGCCCGGCGCTACCGCCTCTTACTTGGAGGGCTGGATACGGACCCGGACTTCTTCCTCTTCCGGCGCGGCCTGAGGGGCCGGTTGCGCCTGCTGCGGCTGGGCCTGCGCGGCAGGAGCCGGTGCGGCAGGTGCCGGGGCGCCGCGATGGCGCAGGCCGATCACCAGCGCCACGCCGGCGATCACCACCAGCAGGGCGATGCGGATGCGCCAAGCCCAGCCGCGGCCGCTGCCGCTCGTTTCGGCGGTGTCGCGGAAGGCGAACTCGGCGGTTGGGTGGTCGCGGCGGGTGGTGTCGAGCAGGCGGGCCTCGCGCAGGATTTCGCGTGCGCGCGGCTGATCGTCGGCGCGCACGATCCAGACTGCCGGGTAGGCGTTGGCGTTGCCCAGGTCGGTATAGCTGAACTGACCGCGGCGGCGGGTCTTGTACGAGCGCCCGTTGGTCACCTTGACGTCGATGCCGTGCTCGCGCAGCAGGTCGGCTACGCCTTCGACGGTTTCCACGCGCTGGCTGCTGAAGATCTGGCGCATCGGTTTACTCCTTGGCCGGCACGGCGGCGGCCGCGGCCTGGTCGGGAACCACGCGGATCAGGCCCTCCTGCGCGGTACTGGCCACCAGCACGCCGTTGCGGGTGAAGAACTGGCCGCGGGCCAGGCCGCGCGAATCCTGCGCGCTGGGGCTGTCCAGGGAGTACAGCAGCCAGTCGTCGGCGCGGAACGGGCGATGGAACCAGATCGCGTGGTCGAGCGAGGCCATCTGCACGTGCGGGTGGTAATAGCTGATGCCGTGCGGGAAGGTTGCCGTTCCCAGCAGGTGGAAATCGGAGGCATAGGCCAGCAGCGCCTGGTGCAGTTCCGGGGCGTCGCCGACCGGCTCGCTCAGGCGCAGCCACACCTGGTGGTAGGGCGGACGCTTGGGCGGGTTCAGTTCGTCACGCGGGTAGACATGGCGGAACTCGAACGGGCCGCCGCGCGACAGCCAGCGCTGCACCTTGATCGGCAGCCGCTCCAGCACTTCGGCCGGCAGCGGACGGTTCGGTTCGATGTCTTCCGGCTGCGGCACTTCGGGCATCTTGTGCTGGTGCTCGGCGCCGGTCTCGGCCTGCTGGAACGAGGCCGCGCAGAAGAAGATCACCTTGCCGTGCTGGATCGCAGTGACCCGGCGTACCGAGAAGCTGCCGCCGTCGCGGGTGCGGTCCACGTCGTAGACGATCGGGTGGTCGATGTTGCCGGCGCGCAGGAAGTAGGCGTGCAGTGAGTGCACGTGGCGGCCGTTGTCGACCGTGGCCTGGGCCGCGGCCAGCGCCTGGCCCAGCACCTGCCCGCCGAACACGTACTTGGTGCCGATGTCGCGGCTCTGCCCGCGGAACAGGTTGTCCTCCAGCCGCTCCAGGGTGAGCAGGTCGATCAGCTCGGAGACGACGGGTTCGGGCGTGTCGTTCAAGGGGGCGGCCACGGCAGTGAAAGAGGGCCTGATTATACCGGTCAGGGGTCAGTTCCCTTTCGCCCGGCGAAAGGGATCTGACCCCGGGCGAGGCAACCGCTATTTGCCGAGGCGGGCCACGAGCGCCTGCAGGGCGTTCTGTGCGTCCGGCGCAAACCAGGCCTCGACGAAGCGGTCGAGCTGGATCAGGTCCGGCTGCAGCGCCACGTGCAGGTCCGCGCGGGCGATGGCGCGGGTCAGCAGCATCGGCTGGCGCGGCTGCTTGAGCAGGTTCTGCAGCCAGGCCACGGCACGCGCGACCACCAGGTCACCTTCGGCCAGTTCGTCGACCAGGCCGATCTGCAGCGCCTGTTCGGCCGGCACCAGCGAACCGGTGGTCAGCAGGACACCGGCGCGGTGCACGCCCACCGCACGGCGCAGCAGGCGCTGGATGCCCTCCGGTGCGATCAGGCCGACCTGCACTTCGTTCAGGCCGATGGCATACGGTCGCGACGGATCGGCGCTGCGCGCCATGACGCGGTAGTCGCAGCACAGCGCCAGCACGCAGCCACCCGCCGGGGCGTGGCCGGTGATCGCCGCGACCACCGGAATGCGGCTCTCGGCCAGCGTGCGCACGGCGCCAAAGAAGGCGTTCCAGGTGTCCAGCAACTTGTGCTTGTCATCTCCATGCGAGAGCAGGTGCGGCACGTCCATGCCGCCGGTGAAGATACGCTCGCTGCCCGACAGCACGATGCCGTGCGCGTCTTCGGCCATGGCCAGCTCGATGGCATGGATCAACTGCCGGCACAGTTCGGTGTCCAGTGCGTTGACCGGCGGCCGCGCCAGGCGCAGTTCGCGAATGGGGCCATGGTTGATCACCTCGATGAGCGTCGTCATGCTGCGGTCTCGTTGCGAAGAAGGAACCTGGACGATGATAACCAAACCATTCGTTGGCGTACTGTTGGTTCTGTGTGCGGCCGCAGCATCGGTTTCGGCGGCGGAACCGGCCTGCGTCACGGTGGAGCAGGGCTGGGCGCGGTTGCCACCGAATCCGGCGATGCCGATGACCGCCGGCTACGGCGTGATCCACAACGGCTGCAGCAAGGCGGTGGTGATCACCGGCGCAAGCAGTGCGGTGTTTGGCGATGTGTCGCTGCACGAAACCACCATCGTCGATGGGGTCAGCCGGATGCGCACGATCGAGCGCCTGCCATTGGCACCGGGCGCGCGTGCCGAGCTCAAGCCCGGTGGCCTGCACCTGATGCTGATGCAGGGCAAGGGCCCGTTGAAGGAAGGCCAGGCGCTGCCGCTGCGGCTGCAGCTGGAAGGCGGTGACGAAGCGAGTGCGGCGCTGACCGTGCGCAAGGCTGCGCCGTAGCGGGATGGTCGTGCCGGCCGCTGGCCGGCAGCACAGGAAATGCCGGCCAGCAGCCGGCACTACTGCGGGGGCTTACGTCCAGTCGTACGAGAACAGCACCGTGCGGCTTTCCGGCTCGTACAGCATCACGATCGCATCGGCACCGGTGGCGCACCAGTTGTAGCCGGCCACGTCGGCCACGGCGAAGAACGTGTTGCCATTGCGGGTGATGATCACCGTTTCAGCATCGTCCGCAGCGTTGGGGTCATCGGCAGCGTCGGTGAAGCCAAGCTCGAAGGCGGCGGGAATCTCTGCGGTCTCGGTCCAGTTGCCGAAGCCGATTGGGCCACCCAGCGTATCCAGGTAGTCACGCTCGCTGGGTTCGCCCTTGCCGAAGCGCGAGTAGCAGGCCAGGCGCCCGTGCGTGGCATGGTAGTCACGCGCCTTGGCATAGCTCTCGCGCATCTGTGCGATGTGTTCCTGCGCGTGCTTGTCCTGCACCGCGTCGCCGATGAAATAGCCCTCGTTGCCGAGAAAGCGCATCTCGTTGCCGGCGGTCAGTTCGAAGGCGATCCAGTTGGTGCCGGTGAAATCGTTGTGGTGTTCTTCGGTGGTCTCGCCGATGCAGCCGTCATACGGCTCGATCGGGCACAGCATCGTTGCCACCTGGCCGGCCAGTTCCGGGCGCAGCACACCCAGGTCGATCTTCAGCAGCGGCAGCAGATGCTGGGCGAGCCACGCCTGGTCAGCGGGGAAGACGTCGGTGGGGAAGGGGACCATGCCGGGCAGCAGGTCGCTCAGTTCAGTCTGATGGATCATGTCAGTCCTTTGAATTGCAACGGTAGCGCCGGGCCATGCCCGGCGGACCAGACGCCGACCAAGGTCGGCATCTACCAGAAGCGGATCAGCTCGACGCGCTGCGGATCGCCTCCGGCAGCGGTGCGCTCCTGCCGGTCTGCGTATCCATCCAGACCACCACCACGTTACCGTCGGAATACAGCTTCGAATCGTCCTGCTGGTCGACGATGCGGTGGCCGATGGTCACGCTGCTGTTGCCCAGGCGCTCGACGAACAGCTCGACCAGGATGTCGTTGGGCCATACGATCGGCAGCCGGTAGTTGACGTTGGTCGCGGCCACCACCGGTGCGATGCGGTCGGTCATCGACACGCCTTCAACGCCCAGCATCCAGCGCACGCGGGCTTCTTCCAGATAGGAAATGTACTTGGCGTTGTTGACGTGGCCCATGCTGTCCATGTCGCGCCACCGTACGCTGATCGGGATGCGGGCCAGGATCTTGTGTTCGCTGCTCATCAGGCGTCCTTCTTCTTGCGGGTCGTCGCGGTCTTGCTGGTCTTGCCGGTGCTCTTGGCAGCCACCGCCTTCTTCGCCGGCTTCTCAGGCTTCACCTTGCGTGGCGGACGGGCGTCGGGCTTGTTGGCCACCGCAGCCGGTTGCTCCGGGCGCGCGCTGGTGGAGGGCAGCATGCGGGCCAGGAACTGGCCGGTGTACGACTGCGGGCAGGCCGCCACGTCCTCCGGCGTGCCGGTGACCAGGATGGTGCCACCGCGATGGCCGCCTTCCGGTCCCAGATCCACAATCCAGTCGGCGGTCTTGATCACGTCCAGGTTGTGCTCGATCACCACCACCGTGTTGCCTTCGTCGCGCAGCTTGTGCAGCACGCCCAGCAGCGCTTCGATGTCGTGGAAGTGCAGGCCGGTGGTCGGCTCGTCGAGGATGTACAGGGTGCGGCCGGTATCGCGGCGTGACAGTTCCTTGGACAGCTTCACGCGCTGCGCTTCACCACCGGACAATGTGGTCGCGCTCTGGCCCAGCTTGATGTAGCTCAGGCCGACGTCGACCAGTGTTTCCAGCTTGCGCGCGATCGACGGCACCGGCTCGAACAGCTTCAGCGCATCCTCGACGGTCATTTCCAGCACGTCGTTGATGTTGAAGCCCTTGTACAGGATCTCCAGCGTCTCGCGGTTGTAGCGCTTGCCATGGCAGACATCGCACGGCACGTACACGTCCGGCAGGAAGTGCATTTCGACCTTGATCAGGCCATCACCCTGGCAGGCTTCGCAGCGGCCGCCGCGCACGTTGAAGCTGAAGCGGCCCGGCGAATAGCCACGCGCACGCGCTTCGGGCACCTGTGCGAACAGTTCGCGCAGGGGAGTGAACAGGCCGGTGTAGGTGGCCGGGTTCGAACGCGGGGTGCGGCCGATCGGCGACTGGTCGATGTCCACCACCTTGTCGAACAGGTCCAGGCCATCGATCTCCTTGTAGGGAGCGATCGGATGCGAGGCGCCGTTGATCTCGTTGGCGGCCAGCGAGAACAGGGTGTCGTTGATCAGGGTCGACTTGCCCGAGCCGGACACGCCGGTCACGCAGGTCAGCAGCCCCGACGGAATCGCCAGGTCCACGCCCTTCAGGTTGTTGCCGGTCGCCCCGCGCAGATGCAGGGTCATTTTCGGGTTCGGGGTGTGCCGGCGCGCCGGGATCTCGATCGCGCGCTTGCCCGAAAGGTACTGGCCGGTCAGCGAGCGTGGTGCCTCCAGGATGTCCTGCAGGGTGCCCTGGCCGACGATCTCGCCGCCGTGCACGCCCGCGCCCGGGCCGATGTCCAGCACATAGTCGGCCAGCCGGATCGCATCCTCGTCATGCTCGACCACGATCACCGTGTTGCCCAGGTCACGCAGGCGGGTGAGGGTGCCGAGCAGGCGTTCGTTGTCGCGCTGGTGCAGGCCGATCGACGGCTCGTCGAGCACGTACATCACGCCGACCAGGCCGGCGCCGATCTGGCTGGCCAGGCGGATGCGCTGCGCCTCGCCTCCGGACAAGGTGTCGGCCTTGCGCTCCAAGGTCAGGTAATCCAGGCCGACATCGACCAGGAAGCCGAGGCGTTCGCCGATCTCCTTGACGATCTTCGCGGCGATCTCGCCGCGCCAGCCCGGCAGGCTCAGTTCGCTGAAGAACTTCAGTGCCTCGTCGATCGGCAGCACCACCAGCTCCGGTAGCGGACGATCGGCCACGAACACGTTGCGTGCCGCCTTGTTCAGGCGCGCGCCGTTGCATTCCGGGCACGGTTGCTCGCTGATGTACTTGGACAGTTCCTCGCGCACCGCCGGCGATTCGGTTTCCTTGTAGCGGCGCTCGAGGTTGGGAATGATGCCCTCGAAGCGATGCTTGCGCTGGGTGCGGCCACCGGCTTCGGTGAAGTAGGTGAAGGTGATCGTTTCGTCGCCACTGCCGTACAGCACGGCCTGCTGGATCTTGGCCGACAGCGAGTTCCACGCGGCGTCCACGTCGAACTTGTAGTGCTTGGCCAGCGAGGCGATCAGCTGGAAGTAGTAGGCGTTGCGACGGTCCCAGCCACGCACCGCACCAGCGGCCAGCGACAGCTCCGGGTGCACGACCACGCGCGAAGGGTCGAAGAATTCGGCGATGCCCAGGCCATCGCAGCCGGGACAGGCACCCATCGGTGCGTTGAACGAGAACAGACGCGGTTCCAGCTCCGGCAGCGAGTAGTCGCAGACCGGGCAGGAGTACTTGGAGGAGAACAGTGCCGGCGTGGCGTCGGCGGTGTCCAGGCTCTGCACCGAGGCCATGCCATCGCCGAGCTTCAGCGCGGTCTCGAAGCTCTCGGCCAGGCGCTGCTTGATGTCCTCGCGCGGGCGGAAGCGGTCGATCACCGCCTCGATGGTGTGCTTCTGGCGCAGCGCCAGCGGCGGCACCGCATCGATTTCATGCAGCTCGCCGTCCACGCGCACACGCACGAAGCCCTGCGCGCGCAGCTGGTCGAACACCTGGGCGTGTTCGCCCTTGCGGTCGCGGATGACCGGGGCCAGCAGCATGTAGCGCTGTTCCGGGTCCAGGGTCAGTACCTGATCGACCATCTGGCTGACCGTCTGCGCTTCCAGCGGATAGCCGTGGTCCGGGCAGCGCGGAGTGCCGACGCGGGCGTACAGCAGGCGCAGGTAGTCGTAGATCTCGGTGATGGTGCCGACCGTCGAACGCGGGTTGTGCGAGGTCGACTTCTGCTCGATCGAGATGGCCGGAGACAGGCCTTCGATGTGGTCCAGGTCCGGCTTTTCCATCACGCTCAGGAACTGGCGCGCATAGGCCGACAGCGATTCGACGTAGCGGCGCTGGCCTTCTGCATAGATGGTGTCGAACGCCAGCGAGGACTTGCCCGAACCGGACAGGCCGGTGATCACGATCAGCTTGTCGCGGGGCAGGTCGAGGTCGAGGTTCTTCAGGTTGTGCGTCCGCGCGCCGCGGATGCGGATGAAATCCATCGCCATGGGGGATCCGGTTGTGGGGGCGTTGGCTGGGTGCCGGGCCAGCAGGGAACGGCAATCGGTCAGCCTACCGAGGTGACCAGATGGGGGCAATGGGCGACAATGCCAGCCCGATGTCTCACCTGATGAGACAGGCCGACAGCTTTGTGTAGAGCCGGGCCATGCCCGGCTGCCTGGGCCCCGGACCGTTCAGCCGGGCATGGTTCGGCCCTACAGGGCCGGCCCCCGGGCT
Source organism: Stenotrophomonas sp. GD03819 (assembly GCF_029841665.1). NCBI lineage: Bacteria > Pseudomonadati > Pseudomonadota > Gammaproteobacteria > Lysobacterales > Lysobacteraceae > Stenotrophomonas > Stenotrophomonas sp. GD03819. The sequence goes on along the minus strand of NZ_JAOCEW010000017.1, from coordinate 50,369 downwards.
ATGCAGGGGTTGACTTGACCCGCGCCCGCTGATCTGCGTACAATCCCGCTCCTGTCCGCCCTCGATGGCGGCAGCTCAGACCACAATAACTACAGAGGAAGGCCTGGTCATGTACGCAGTACTGGTCACCGGCGGTAAGCAATACCGCGTGGCGCAGGGCGAAAAGCTCCGCATTGAAAAGCTCGAAGTCGAAGTCGGCAGCGAGATCAAGTTTGACAACATCCTGATGCTGGGTGACAGCGACGGCGTGAAGCTGGGCGATGCGCTGAAGGGCGCTGCCGTCACCGCCAAGGTCCTGTCCCAGGGGCGTGCTGACAAGGTCCGGATCATCAAGTTCCGTCGCCGCAAGCACCACATGAAGCGTCAGGGTCACCGTCAGTACTACACCGAAATCGAGATCACCGGCATCGCCGGCTAAGCATCAGGAGAAGCAGTCATGGCACATAAAAAGGGCGTAGGCTCCTCGCGCAACGGTCGCGACTCCAACCCGAAGTACCTGGGCGTCAAGATCTTCGGCGGCCAGGCCATCGAAGCCGGCAACATCATCGTGCGTCAGCGCGGCACCCAGTTCCACCCGGGTTCGGGCGTTGGCCTGGGCCGTGACCACACCCTGTTCGCCCTCGTGGACGGCAAGGTGGAGTTCTCGGTCAAGGGCGCCAAGAAGCGTCGTACCGTCAGCATCGTCTCGGCCGACGCCTGATCCAGGCATCGCCGGCACCCATGCCCCGGCATGGCTGTGCTGGATGAAGAGCACGTTGCATGGAGAGCCCCGCTTCGGCGGGGCTTTTCGTTAGAGTGAACGCAAGACCGGCCATGCCGGGTTGTCGGCCCGCGGCCGGCATGACATTCAAGGCGACGGCAGTCAGGCCGCGCCCATCGCAGGCATCGAAACAATGAAACTGGTAGACGAAGCAGAAATCGAAGTGTTCGCCGGCAACGGCGGCAACGGCTGCATTGGCTTCCGTCGCGAGAAGTTCATTCCGCTCGGCGGCCCGGACGGCGGCGACGGCGGTGCGGGCGGCAGCGTGTACATCCGCGCCGACGAAAACCTGAACACCCTGGTCGACTTCCGCCATGACCGCATTTTCAAGGCGCAGCGTGGCGAGAACGGCATGGGGCGCCAGGCCTATGGCAAGGGCGGCGAAGACCTGACCATCACCGTGCCGGTCGGCACCGTGGTGATCAACGTCGCCACCGATGAAGTCATCGGCGACCTGACCCAGCACGGCGATCGCCTGCTGGTGGCCAAGGGTGGCCGTGGTGGCCTGGGCAACATGCATTTCAAGAGTTCGACCAACCGCTCGCCGCGCCAGGCGCTGCCGGGCGAGCCGGGCGAAGAGCGCACGCTGAAGCTGGAGTTGAAGCTGCTGGCCGACGTCGGCCTGCTGGGCTTCCCCAACGCCGGCAAGAGCACCCTGATCCGCGCCGTTTCGGCGGCGACGCCGAAGGTGGCCGATTACCCGTTCACCACGCTGTACCCGAACCTGGGTGTGGTGAAGGTGGAGAACTACCGCAGCTTCGTGATTGCCGACATTCCGGGCCTGATCGAAGGCGCGGCGGATGGCGCCGGCCTGGGTGCGCAGTTCCTGCGCCACCTGCAGCGCACCCGCCTGCTGCTGCACCTGGTGGACATCTCGCCGATGGAAGGTGGGGTGGAAGGCATTTCCCCGGTCGAGCAGGTGCGTGCGATCGAGCGCGAACTGGAAAAGCACGATCCGGAGCTGCTGCAGAAGCCGCGCTGGCTGGTGCTGAACAAGGCTGACCTGATGTTCGAAGACGAAGCGAAGGCCGCGGCCGAGCAGATCGTCGCCGAGCTGGGCTGGAAGGAGCCGTGGTTCCTGGTCTCGGCGCTGGGCCGCGAAGGCACCTTCCCGATCATGAGCCGGATCATGGCGTTCTTCGATCGCCAGAAGGAAGACGAGCTGGAAGCCCGCAACGCGCAGTGATGCCGTTGTGGTTCCGTGCAAAAACCCGGCTTCGGCCGGGTTTTTTGTTGGGACTGCTTTTGCTGTAGAGCCGAGCCATGCTCGGCTTTCCGCGCAGACGGCAGCCGAGCGTGGGCTCGGCTCTACATAAGCTGGATCGCAGGCAACAAAAAACCCGGCCGAGGCCGGGCTTTTGTCTGCAGCCCAAACCCCGAAGGGCAGGGCGGCAACGCCGGATCAGGCGGCCTTGAGGGCCTTGATGCGGTCGTTCAGGCGGCTCTTATGGCGAGCAGCCTTGTTCTTGTGGATCAGGCCACGCGCGCTGAAGCGATCCAGGATCGGCTGGGCAACGGCGAAGGCGGCTTCGGCGCCGGCGGCATCGTTGGCGTCCAGCGCCTTGATCACTTTCTTGACAGCGGTGCGCAGCATCGAGCGCTGAGCCACGTTGCGCGCGTTGCGCACGACGGTCTGCTTGGCGCGCTTCTTGGCGGACTTGATATTGGCCACGGTGGTGGTTTCCTGAAAAAATCGGTGTTATGGGAACAGCAAGCTAGCTAGTATGATGGCCCGAGAAATGCACGTCAAGTCGATTGTCAAGAGGGACGCTGAGTGAGTTCACCGAAGATGTTGCGAGGCCTGCTGTCGTTCAGCAGCATGACCATGGTCTCGCGGGTGCTCGGACTTGTCCGGGACCAGGTGATCACCACCACGTTCGGCACCAATGCGGTCACCGATGCGTTCTGGGTTGCCTTCAGGGTACCCAATTTCCTGCGCCGGTTGTTCGCCGAAGGCTCGTTCGCCACCGCTTTCGTGCCGGTGTTCACGGAAGTGAAGGAAACCCGCAGCCACGCCGAACTGCGTGAGTTGATGGCCCGCACCGCCGGTACCCTGGGTGGGGTGCTGATGCTGGTCACCGCCGTGGCGCTGATCTTCGCACCGCAGCTGGCCTCGGTCTTCTCAAGCGGCGTTGATACCGACCCGGTGAAGCAGGGCCTGCTGATCGACCTGTTCCGCCTGACCTTCCCGTTCCTGTTGTTCGTCTCGCTCACCGCGCTGGCCGGCGGCGCGCTGAACAGCTTCCAGCGCTTCGCCATGCCGGCGCTCACCCCGGTCATCCTCAACCTGTGCATGATCGCCGGTGCGCTGTGGCTGGCCCCGCGGCTGGGCGGCACTCCAGAGAAGCAGATCCTGGCACTGGGCTGGGCGGTACTGGCCGCCGGTATCCTGCAGCTGCTGTTCCAGCTGCCCTCGCTGAATGGCATCAACCTGCTGACCCTGCCGCGCTGGGGCTGGCGCCACCCGGGCGTGCGCAAGGTGATGACGCTGATGGTGCCGACCCTGTTCGGCTCGTCGGTGGCGCAGATCAACCTGCTGCTGGACACCGTCATCGCGGCCAAGCTGACCGATGGCTCGCAGTCCTGGCTGTCGCTGGCCGACCGCTTCCTGGAGCTGCCGCTGGGCGTGTTCGGCGTGGCGCTGGGCACGGTGATCCTGCCGGCGCTGGCCCGCCACCACGTGAGTACTGACCGCGAGGGCTTCTCGCGCTCGCTGGACTGGGGCCTGCGCATGACCCTGCTGATCTCGGTGCCGGCCATGCTGGGCCTGCTGCTGCTGGCCGAGCCGCTGATCGCAACCATCTTCCAGCACGGCCAGTTCAGCGCCTTCGATACCCGCATGACCGCGCTGTCGGTGTACGGCCTGAGCTTCGGCCTGCCGGCGTTCGCCCTGTTGAAAGTGGTGCTGCCGGCGTTCTACGCCCGCCAGGACACCAAGACTCCGGTACGCGCCGGTGTGGCCGCGCTGGTGGCCAACATGGTGTTCAACTTCGCGCTGCTGGCCGTGCTGTACCAGGTGATGGTGCCCGATGAGCTGAAAGCGCAGGGCGTAATGGCGGCCATCGGCAAGCAGCCGGGCCTGCACCTGGCGCTGGGCATTGCCAGCGCACTGTCCAGTTACCTGAACCTCGGCCTGTTGTGGTACTGGCTGGGCAAGACCGACGTCTACCAGCGCCGGCCGGGCTGGGGCGGCTATCTGCTGCGCCTGCTGCTGGCCTGTGCGGCCATGGTTGGTGTGCTGCTGGCCCTGTTGCACTGGCTGCCAGCGTTCTCCGCGATGGGTGTCTGGGAGCGGATCGGCAGCCTGTCGCTGCTGGTCGGCGGTGGCGGTGCGACCTACGCGGTGGCCATGCTGGCGATGGGCTTCCGCGCGCGCGACCTGCGTGGGCATTGATCGCGGCCCGTGGCGGCTATACTTCAGGGTTACACCATTGAAACGGCGGCCCCGGTCGGGCCGGAACGAGAGTTGATGAGCAGGCTGTTCAGAAGCGTCGAGGGCGGGGAGCTGTTCCCGAACGGAAGCGTGGTCTGTATCGGTGCATTCGACGGCCTCCACCTGGGTCATCGTGCGCTGGTCCGCCACGCGGTTGCCCGCGCGCGCGCCTTGGGCGTGGCCGCGGTGGCCGTGGCGTTCGAGCCGCTGCCGCGTGAATTCTTCGCCCAGGGCACGCCGCCGCCGCGGCTGACCCTGGCCCGCAGCAAGGTCGAGATCCTGCGCGAGCTCGGTGTCGATGCGATCGGCCTGCTGCGTTTCGACGCGGCAATGGCGGCGATGCCGGCCGAGACCTTCGTGCACCAGCTGCTTGTCAATCGCCTGAGTGCGCGTGAGGTCTGGATCGGGCCGGAGTTCTGCTTCGGCAACCGCCGTCGCGGCGACCTGGCCCTGCTGCAGAAGATGGGCGCCGAACTGGGCTTCACCGCGGGTGAAATCGAAGCGGTCGACCTGCATGGCGAGCGCATCTCCAGCACCCGCATCCGCCAGCTGCTGCAGGAGGGCGACTTCGCCCGCGCCAACGATCTGCTGGGCCGACCGTACGCGATCAGCGGCCGGGTGGTGCGCGGGCGCCAGCTCGGCCGTACGCTGGGCTTCCCCACCGCCAACCTGCGTTTCCCGAAGACCCCGGCGCTGTCGGGCATCTACGCGACCTGGGTGCACGGCGTGTTCGACCAGCCGTGGCCGTCGGTGTCCAGCTTCGGCACGCGGCCGACGGTGGAGGGCGTGGAGCCGCTGCTGGAAGCCCACCTGTTCGATTTCCAGGGCGACCTGTACGGTCGACACATCGAAGTGGAATTCGTCGCCAAGCTGCGCGACGAAGAGAAATTCAATGATCTGGCGGCCCTGACCGACCAGATGCACCGCGACGCCGAACAGGCGCGCGCCATCCTTTCCGAACATAGATTGCGAGCCACTGCGTGAGCCAGGACTACAAGACCACCCTGAACCTGCCAGCCACCGAATTCCCGATGCGCGGCGACCTGCCCAAGCGCGAGCCGGGCATTCTGGCGCAGTGGGAAGCGCAGGGGCTCTACCAGCAGCTGCGCGACAACGCCGCCGGCCGCCCGCTGTTCGTGCTGCACGATGGCCCGCCGTACGCCAACGGCCGCATCCACCTCGGCCACGCGGTCAACAAGATCCTGAAGGACATCATCGTCAAGTCGCGCTACCTGGCCGGCTTCGATGCGCCCTACGTGCCGGGCTGGGACTGCCATGGCCTGCCGATCGAGATCGCGGTCGAAAAGAAGTGGGGCAAGGTCGGCACCAAGCTCGACGCCGTTGAATTCCGCCAGAAGTGCCGCGAGTTCGCCGAAGAGCAGATCAACATCCAGCGCGTGGACTTCAAGCGCCTGGGTGTGACCGGCGACTGGGACAACCCGTACAAGACCCTGAGCTTCGACTTCGAAGCCAACGAGATCCGTGCGCTGGCCAAGGTCGTGGCCAATGGCCACCTGGTCCGCGGCGCCAAGCCGGTGTACTGGTGCTTCGACTGTGGCTCGGCGCTGGCCGAGGCCGAGATCGAGTACCAGGAAAAGGAATCGCCGGCGATCGACGTGGCCTACGCCGCGCGTGATGCGCAGGCCATCGGCCAGGCGTTCGGCGTGAGCGTGCCGGCCGACGTCGAAGTGGCGGTGCCGATCTGGACCACCACCCCGTGGACGCTGCCGGCCTCGCTGGCGGTATCACTTGGTGCGGAGATCAACTACGTCCTGGCCGAAGGCCCGGCGCACAACGGCAAGCGCCGTTGGCTGGTGCTGGCTGCCGCGCTGGCCGAGCGCGCACTGCAGCGCTACGGCGTGGACGAAGTGGTGCTGCACGGTGAAACCACCGGCGCGGCGCTGGAAAACCAGCTCCTGGCGCATCCGTTCTACCCGGAACGCGGGATCCTGGTGCTCAACGGCGACCATGTGTCCGACGAGGACGGTACCGGTGCGGTGCATACCGCCCCCGGCCATGGCCAGGAAGACTTCGTGGTCAGCCAGAAGTACGGCCTGCTGGACAAGTACAACGCCGGCCAGGTGACCCCGATCGACGGCCGTGGCGTGTACCTGGAATCGACCCCGCCGGCCGGTGACGTGGTGCTGGCTGGCCAGCACCTGTGGAAGGCGCAGGAGGCCATCGTCGGCGTGCTGCGCGACAACGGTTCGCTGCTGGCGTTCCATCCGATCCGCCACAGCTACCCGCACTGCTGGCGCCACAAGACGCCGGTGGTGTTCCGCGCCACTCCGCAGTGGTTCATCTCGATGGACAAGGCCAACCTGCGCAACGATGCGCTGGCCGCCATCGACACCGTCGGCTGGTTCCCGACCTGGGGCAAGGCGCGCATCCAGAGCATGGTCGACGGTCGTCCGGACTGGACCATCTCGCGCCAGCGCACCTGGGGTGTGCCGATCGCACTGTTCACCCATCGCCAGACCGGCGAGATCCACCCGCGTTCGGTGGAACTGATGCAGCAGGTCGCCGACCGCGTCGAAGCCGAGGGCATCGACGTGTGGTATTCGCTGGATGCTGCCGAACTGCTGGGTGCCGAAGCGGCCGACTACGAGAAGGTCACCGACATCCTCGACGTCTGGTTCGATTCGGGCGTGACTCATGAGGGCGTGCTCGCCGCGCGTGGCTTCGGCAAGCCGGCCGATCTGTACCTGGAAGGTTCCGACCAGCACCGTGGCTGGTTCCAGTCCTCGCTGCTGACCGGCGTGGCGATCGACAAGCGCGCCCCGTACAAGCAGTGCCTGACCCATGGCTTCACCGTGGACGAGCACGGCCGCAAGATGTCCAAGTCGCTGGGCAACGGCATCGAGCCGCAGGACATCATGAACAAGCTGGGCGCGGACATCCTGCGCCTGTGGATCGCCTCGGCCGACTACAGCAACGAGATGTCGCTGTCGCAGGAGATCCTCAAGCGCAATGCCGACGCCTACCGTCGCCTGCGCAACACCGCACGCTTCCTGCTCGGCAACCTGGACGGTTTCGATCCGGCCCAGCACCTGCAGCCGCTGGATCAGATGGTCGCGCTGGACCGTTGGATCGTGCATCGCGCGTGGGAGCTGCAGGAGAAGATCAAGGCGGCCTACGACGGCTACAACATGGCCGAGATCGTGCAGCTGCTGCTGAACTTCTGCAGCGTGGACCTGGGCTCGCTGTACCTGGATGTGACCAAGGACCGCCTGTACACGATGCCGACCGATTCGCACGGTCGCCGTTCGGCGCAGAGCGCGATGTACCACATCGCCGAAGCGTTCACCCGCTGGGTCGCACCGATCCTGACCTTCACCGCCGACGAGCTGTGGGGCTACCTGCCGGGCGAGCACGCCGGCCACGTGCTGTTCACCACCTGGTACGACGGCCTGGCGCCGCTGCCGGCCGATGCGCAGCTCAACGCCGCCGATTTCGACCAGCTGCTGGCTGTGCGCGAGCAGGTGGCCAAGGTGCTGGAACCGATGCGCGCCAACGGTGCCATCGGTGCCGCGCTGGAAGCGGAAATCACCATCGCCGCCAGCGAAGAGCAGGCCGCGCGCTGGCAGCCGCTGGCCGATGAACTGCGTTTCCTGTTCATCAGTGGTGACGTGCAGGTGCGTCCGGCGACCACCGACGAGGTGTTCGTCAGCGCCCAGCCGACCACCAAGGCCAAGTGCGTGCGTTGCTGGCACCACCGCGCCGACGTCGGCAGCAATGCCGATCATCCGGAGCTGTGCGGTCGCTGCGTGAGCAACATCACCGGTGCCGGTGAAGTGCGGAGCTGGTTCTGATGGCCGCGCCCCGTCCACATCCGAACGCCCTGGTCTGGCTGCTGCTGTCGGCGGCCATCATCGGCCTGGACCAGTGGTCCAAGGCCTGGGTCCTGTCGAGCCTGCCGGAGTTCCAGCCGGTGGTGGTCATCGATGGCTTCTGGAACTGGTACCGCACCTACAACACCGGTGCGGCGTTCAGTTTCCTGAGCGACGCCGGTGGCTGGCAGAAGCACTTCTTCACCGTGCTGGCGATCGTCATCAGCGGCCTGATGGCCTGGTGGCTGCGCGGCACCGCCCGTGGCAACTGGAAGGCGGCCGTGCCGTATGCGCTGATCATCGGCGGCGCGATCGGCAACGTGATCGACCGCCAGGTGCATGGTCATGTGGTCGATTTCATCCAGTGGTACGTGGGCAGCTACACCTGGCCCTCGTTCAACATCGCCGATTCGGCCATCGTGGTGGGTGCCATCGGCATCGCCCTGTTTGGCCTGTTCGACGGCAAGTCCGCCAAAAAGGCGGATAATGCCAATCCGAAACCGTAAGCCGGCCGCTGCCGGGAGATTGAACTGATGGATGTGCTGCTCGCCAACCCGCGTGGTTTCTGTGCCGGTGTCGATCGTGCGATCGAGATCGTCAAGCGCGCGATCGAAACGCTGGGCGCGCCCATCTACGTCCGCCATGAAGTGGTGCACAACCGCTTCGTGGTCGACGACCTGAAGCAGCGCGGCGCGATCTTCGTCGAAGAACTCGATGAAGTGCCGGACAACAACACAGTCATTTTCAGCGCCCATGGCGTGTCCCAGGCCGTGCGCCAGGAAGCCGATCGTCGTGGCCTGAAGGTGTTCGACGCCACCTGCCCGCTGGTGACCAAGGTGCACTTCGAGGTCGCCCGCCACTGCCGTGCCGGCCGTGACGTGGTGCTGATCGGCCACGCCGGTCACCCGGAAGTGGAAGGCACCATGGGCCAGTGGAACCGCGAAGCCGGCACCGGCCAGATCTACCTGGTGGAGGACGTGGAGCAGGTTGCCACGCTGCACATCAACCAGCCGGAAAACTTCGCCTACACCACCCAGACCACGCTGTCGGTGGACGACACGCGCGGCATCATCGATGCATTGCGCGAGCGCTTCCCGGCGATGCAGGGCCCGAAGAACGACGACATCTGCTACGCCACGCAGAACCGCCAGGACGCCGTGCGCGACCTGGCCAAGCGCTGCGACCTGGTGCTGGTGGTAGGTTCGCCGAACAGCTCCAACTCCAACCGTCTGAGCGAGCTGGCCCGCCGTGAGGGCGTGGAGTCGTACCTGATCGACGGCGCGCACGAGATCGATCCGGCGTGGGTGGCAGGCAAGCAGCACATCGGCGTGACCGCAGGTGCCTCGGCGCCGCAGGTGCTGGTCGACGGCGTGCTCGCGCGCCTGGCCGAGCTGGGCGCCAGCGGCGTGGGCGAACTGGACGGCGAACCGGAATCGATGGTGTTCGCGCTGCCGAAGGAACTGCGGTTGCGGTTGGTCGACTGACCGCGGAAGCGCCTCATCCACGCATGGCGTGGATCTACTGAAACTGCTCTGGCGGGTGCGAACCTGGGTTCGCACGCTTTTTCGCATGCAAGGATGGGCGGCCTGCCCATGACCTTTGGCCATGGGGCGGGGCACGTTACAGGCCTAGCATCGGAAGATTCTCCGTTGTTGGAAGTTGCCCGATGAAGACCCGAGCCTTGGCGATGTCGTTGCTGTTCGCGCTGGCGGCCACGCCTGCACTGGCGCAGACCTCGCCACCGGCGAACGCGGCGGCTGCCGGCCTGCTGCGCATCGAGGTCGACGCGCGCGATCTGGCCCGTCGCATCTTCAAGGTGACCGCCACGGTGCCGGCCAAACCCGGCCCGATGACCCTGCTGTACCCGCAGTGGATTCCCGGCAACCATTCGCCCACCGGCCCGATCGATAAATTGGCCGGCCTGCGCGTGACCGCCAACGGCAGGCCGCTGGCCTGGCAGCGCGATCAGTACAACGTCTATGCGTTCAAGGTGAACGTGCCGGAGGGCGCCAGCGAGATCGTCGCCCACTTCGATTTCCTGTCGTCGCAGGGTGGCAGCCAGGGGCGGGTGGTGATGACTCCGGAGATGCTCAACCTGCAGTGGAACGCCAACTCGCTGTATCCGGCCGGCGTCGATGCGCGCCAGCTGCAGGCGCAGGCCAGCGTGACCCTGCCCAAGGGCTGGTCATTCGCCACTGCGCTGGAAACCGCGCGCCGCGACGGCGACACCGTGGTGTTCAAGCCGATCTCCTACGACCACCTGGTCGATTCGCCGCTGTTTGCCGGCGAGCACTATCAGCGCATTGATCTCGATCCGGGCGCGAAGGTACCGGTGCACCTCAATGTGTTTGCCGACGACGCCAAGTCGCTGAAGCCGAGCGAGGCGCAGATCACGATGCACCGCGCGCTGGTGCAGCAGGCCGACAAGCTCTACGGTGCGCGCCACTACAACCACTATGAGTTCCTGCTGGCATTGACCGACCGCCTCGGTGGCATCGGCCTGGAGCATCACCGTTCCAGCGAGAACAGTGCCGATCCGGGCTACTTCACCGAGTGGGACAGCAACGCGTGGATGCGTGACCTGCTGCCGCACGAGTACACCCATTCCTGGAACGGCAAGTACCGTCGCGGCGCCGACCTGGCCACCGCCAACTTCAACGTGCCCATGGGCGACAGCCTGCTGTGGGTGTACGAAGGGCAGACCCAGTTCTGGGGGCAGGTGCTGGCAGCACGCTCGGGGTTGTGGTCGGCTGCGCAGGCGCGCGACATGCTGGCCAATGTGGCCGCGACCTATGACCGTGGCCGCCCGGGCCTGGCCTGGCGTCCGCTGCAGGACACCACCAATGACCCGACCATCGCCCAGCGTCGCACGCTGCCGTATCGCAACTACCAGATGAGCGAGGACTACTACTCCGGCGGCCAGATGCTGTGGCTGGAAGTGGAGGGCAAGCTGCGCGAACTGAGCAGCAACCGCCGCAGCCTGGACGACTTCGCGCGCGCCTTTTTCGGCGTCGGCAATGGCGACTGGGACGTCAATCCGTACACCTTCAATGACGTGGTCGCGACCTTGAACGGCATCGCGCCGTACGACTGGGCCACGTTCCTGCGCGGGCGCCTGGACGGCCACGGTTCGTTGACTGGCGGCCTGGAGCTGGCGGGTTGGATGCTGGTCTACCGCGATACCCCGAACGATGCCTACAAGGCGCAGGAGAAGCGCGCGAAGGCGGCGCTGCTGGCGTACTCGCTGGGTGCGACCGTGCTCGACAACGGCACGGTCGGTGATGTGATCTGGGACAGCCCGGCCTTCAACGCCGGTCTTGCACCTGGCATGAAGGTGATCGCGGTGGGCGGGCGCGAGTACAGCAGCCAGCGCTTGAAGGACGCGGTGGCTGCGGCAGCGAAGGACAAGGCGCCGATCATGTTGCTGGTGAAGCAGTTCGACCGCATTGAAACCATGAGCATCGCTTACCACGGTGGCCTGCAGTACCCGGTGCTGGAGCGCATCACCGGCAAGCCCGACCGCCTTGCAGATCTGTGGAAGGCGCGATGAAGTCGCGCGCCCGCGATGGCGTGGTCCTGTTGATGGCGATCCTCGCCATCGTCGGCGCGTTCCTGCACGGCGATGGGCGATGGCTGCACTGGCTGGCCAAGCCCGCGACCACGCTGCTGATCGCGGCCATCGCCTGGCGTGTGCATGATCCGGCGCAGCCGTTCTACCGCCGTGCGGTGCTGGCCGGCATGCTGCTTTCGTGCGTGGGCGACATCGCGCTGATGCTGCCGATGGATGCGTTCGTGCCGGGACTGGTCGCGTTCCTGCTGGCGCATGTCTGCTACATCGTCGCCTTCCGCGATGGCCTGCGTGCCGGGCGTGGGCTGTTCGGCGCCGCTGTGCTGCTGGGTGCATTTGCCGTGCTCAACGTGATGGGCCTGTGGCCGCACCTGCCGGTGCCGATGCGTTTGCCGGTGCTGGCCTACGTGGTGGTGCTGGCGTCGATGGCGGTGCTGGCCCTGGCACGGCAGTGGCGCAGCCCGCAGCCCGGTGCCGTGGACGCCCGAAGCGCCCGCTGGGCCGCGGCAGGTGCATTGCTGTTCGTGGCCAGCGATTCCCTGCTGGCCTGGGACCGCTTCGCCGGTGGCCTGCCGTTGGCCAGCCTGCTGGTGTTGTCCACCTACTACGGCGCGCAGTACGCCATCGCCCGCTCGGTGAAATAGAAAAAGGGGACGGAGGGGATTAAGTCGCAAACCGCACCAAGGCAGATACGACTTAATCCCCTCCGTCCCCTTTTTGTGTGGCCTATCGGCGGTGCACGCCGCGCAGAGTGCCCTGCGCATCGAACTGCAGGCGCACGGATTCGCGGTCACCGGCCACTTCGTCCGGCAGCCACACCAGCTTGCCGCCCTTGCGCACGATCACATACACGTGGCCGACTTCGGATGCGGGGTTCTGCAGGGCATTGCGTTGTTCCTGCAATGCCTGCGCCACGCGCGGCACGGCCTCGAAATCGATGCTGGCCAGGGATGTGCTGCTGCGCTGCAGGCTGATGGTCGGCGCGAACTGCTGCGGGTTCACCGGATTGCCCTTGCGCCACTGGCCACGTTCAAAGTGATAGCTGTCGACGTGGCCCGGCTGTTGCGGATCGACCAGATCCAGGTTGATGCGGCCATCGTCGTAGAAGTGGATGCTGTGGAAGACCGTCAGCCGCTGGCCGGCCAGTGCCGGCAGCTGCTCCAGTGCCTGACGGGCAGCCAGCAGGTAGTCCGCATCGAACAGGCGATTGTTGCGCTCGGGCGCCGCAGCGGTACTCGCCGCGGGGAAGGGCGCCGGGGACGGCACAAGCGATACGGGTTGTTCGCGCTGTGACTGAGACGGGACGGAGGGGGGCAACCGGTCCGGCTGTACCGAATGCCCCAGCGTTTCGCTGATGGTCTGCACTGCGCCGCCGGCAATGGCCGCGCCCGCCAGAACCAGCAGCAGTACCAGGAACACCGTGCGGGTGGAGGGAGGCTGTTTCATATTCCCTCCAGCCGCACGTTGCTGCGGTCATCCGGGTCGTACAGCAGCGTCACGTGCTCGCGCGGGATGTTGGCCAGTTCAATCAGCGGGATGAAGCGGCGCACGCGGGCCTGCTGCACGTTGCCTTCGCGGTCGATGTATTCCAGCTGGAACTCCACCTGTGGTTGTTCGTTGAGGTAGGTGCCGGTCTGACGGACCTTCAATACCCGGGCCTCCACGCCGATGCCGCGATACTTCAGCGCATCACCGCGGGCATCGGCGTGCAGCAGGCGGCCGAGCAGGCGCAGCCCCAGCGCATAGCCACACAGCACCAGCGGGCATACCAGCAGCGGGTGACCGAACGACAGGAAGGTCCAGCCCAGCCCCTCGTTCTGCAGCCGGTAGGCCAACACATAGGCAGCGGCAACGGCTGCGATGCCGAGTGCTGCACCGATGCCACGCCGCCACAGGCTGGCAACATTCAGTTCGGGCTGCGCACCGTCCAGCACGATGTTGGGGAATGCCCCGGGCGTCCGGCCCAGGCGCGCATCGATGTGCCTGCCCACCTCGAAGCGATGCAGCTGGGGTTTGCTGTCGACCACCAGCATCTGTTCGCGGATCGGCGTACCTGACAGGTTCTTGAAGGACAACTGCAGTTTCCACTGCGCGAAGCCGCGCACCTGTACGCCGGTCTGTTCGGCCTGTTCGATCAGCGCACTGCGCGGTTCACCGTCGGCCAGGATCGACTGCACCCGGTGCAGTGCGCGCGGTGGCCCCAGCAACAGGTAGTGCAGGAAGGCGAACAGCAGCGTCAGCCACAAGGCCAGCGACAGTGCGAGCAGCAACAGTGCCGGCCACGGCGCGCTGCGGTCGACCAACGCCACCGGCCACGAAGTGCCGAAATAGAGAATGCAGGGAAAAGGCAACGCGAAGAACAGCAGGAACGCGCCCCAGAACCAGAGATAGGCTTTCATGGGGGAAGGGGACCGCGGTGGAACAGGGCGCGTAGATTACTACGCTTCAGCGGAACTGCAGGGTAAGCAGGTAGTAGCGGCCGAGCGGATCGTCCAGGCCCGGCATCTGTCCGCCATTGCCGACCAGATAGTTCACCGGTTGCGCATCGAGTACGTTGTGCACATCCAGCGCTGCAACGATGCGCGGCCCCAGCCGACGTGCGAGGTGCAGGTTCCAGCGCAGCTGGCGTGGATTCATGCAGTGGTTCCGATCGACCTGATCCTGCGGGCACTCGGCCCCGGGCAGCCAGGCACGGGTGCGCCCGACCTGGTTGCCACGCAGGGCGATGTCCCAGTTGCTGTTCTGCCATTGCACGTTCAACACCGCAGCCAGCTCGGGTGTCACGTGGCCACGCAGGTCCACGGCGGCCTCGTGGTCACGGCGGCGGCGCAGCTCCTGCTGTTTCAGCGCATCGAGCGAAAACAACCACTGGCCGTTGCTGCCGCTGTCGATGCGGTACTCGCCACGCAGCACCCAGTTGCGGGAGGTGGTGCGGCCGATGTTGTCGAACGAGAGGCGCAGGCTGCTCAGGTGGCCGTCTTCATCCAGTTCCCAGGTACTGCGATTCCACACCGCATCGCTGGGCTGCAGGGCGAGGATCTCGTTGCGCAGTTCCACGATGTTGTGGGTCAGCGACAGCGAGAACGTGTCGTTGGGTGTCCACGTGGCTGCCAGCGAATGGCTGCGCGATCGCTCGGCCTTCAGTGCATCGTTCTCTACGACGTTGGCCGTGACGCTGCAGCCGCCACCGCGGGTGGCGATTGCACATTCCGGAAGGGCACTGGACACCGGAAGCGTGATCGAGCCGAAGTAGCCGGGAGGCCGCCGTTGCTCGAACAGGCTCGGTGCACGGTAACCGCGCCCGCTGGCCAGCAGGAACGACCAGTGCGGCGTCGGGCTCCAGCGCAGCCCGGCACGAGGCGAGAACGCCATGAAGCCGCCGTCGCGGTCCCAGCGTGCAGCCAGGTCCGCGCGCAGCGTGGGTGCCAGCGGCAGGCCCAGCTCGGTATAGACGCCACTGCTTTGTCGCGACAGGCGGCGTTGCTGCTGCGGCAGGCCCAGCGCAAGGTCGCCCTGGCTCAGCAGCGCATCCGGACGCGAGACCCAGCGTTCATGGCGCAGGTCGATGCCGGTGGCCAGCTGCGCATTGCCCCCGGGCATTGCCATCAGTTCACGCTGCACACCCCACCAGCCCTGCCATTGTGCGGTGCTGCCGCGGTTGCGGATGGACGGAAACAGCGTGTCCGCCTCGGCCGCCGGCGGCGCGTCGAAACCGGGAGTGAACCTGCGCGCCTGCGTTGCTTCAAGCAGGCGCGTCGTGCGCACGGTGCCGGCAGTGGACAAGGTGACTTCGCTGCGCTGCGCGCTGATGCCCGCCTCCCAGCTGCGCCGGCCCTGGTCACGGCCGATGCCGAGGGTGACGTCCGCATCGGTGGCGCGGACGCTGGGGCGCACGTTGCCGGCCTCGCGCAGCACACTGTTGAAGGTGATTCCGCGCGAGACTACGGCAACGGCAGTCGGGCCCAGGTCGAAGCGCTGACGGTTGTGACTGGCCCGTGCCTCGACATAGGCATAGCGTCCCTCGCCACGTTCATGCCGGTAGTGCAGGTAGGCCGACGCGGTATCCGAGGCGGGCTGCAGCGAACGCGGGCGCGCGCTGTCAAACCAGCAGCCATCCTCGCGCCGCTTCAGGGGCGGCTCGCAGCGTCGGGCGGGCACGTACCAGTTGCCGAAGATCGCGCCGATCGGATACAGCGAGGTTTCCGCATGCCAGTCACGCTGGTCACCGGCGACATGCTCGACACGGTGCAGATCCAGGCCGGCAAACCAGCGGTCCCCATTGCCACGCGCGCCGCCCGTGGCGGCCTGCAGGCGGTACTGGCCCGCATCGCCGCGGCTGCTGAGTCCGGTCTGCAGCATGGCTTCGGGCCCATCGGCCTGGTCGCGCAGGATGATGTTGACCACGCCGGACATGGCATCGGCCCCATAGATGGCCGAGGCACCGCCGCGTACCAGTTCGATGCGGTCGACGAAGCTCAGCGGAATGCCGCCGAGGTCGGTGAGCCCGCCCTGTTCCAGCGACACCATGGGATAACGCGGCAGGCGCCGGCCGTTGACCAGGAACAGCGTCGCCCGCGGGCCCATGCCGTCCAGGCTGGTGGTGGCCGCTGCACCCACCGGCAGGTACTGCGAATCGCCGCCGCGCGAGGTACTCATGGCGGGATGGCCGTTCATGCCGGGCAGGTGCCGCAGCAGGTCGAACAGATTGCCGTAGCCACTGCGCAGGATGTCGTCGCGATCGATGGTGGTGACCGGCAGTGTGGTCTGCACCGAAGAGCGCGGCAGCCGGCTGCCGGTGACGTGGATGGGTGCCAGTTCCACCTGGTGTGGCGTGTCGGCGGACCTGGGAGCCGGGTGCGGCAGGCGCGGGGCTGCGACCGCTTTCGGTGGCGTGGCAGGTGGCTCGGGATGGACACGTCGCACGACAAAGGCACCCGAGGACGTGCGCAGGATGTTCACCGGCAGGCCGGCGACCAGCAGCTTCAGGGAGGCCCCGGTATCGCGTTGGCCACGTGTGCCAGTGGTGCGCAGATCATCCAGTTCACGTGCGTCGAACAGCAGGGCGGTGCCACTCTGCCGGGCCCATTGCTGCAGTGCCGGTATCAGTGGGCCCGCACCCACGTCGATCTCCAGCGTGCCGGCGGGCTCGCCGGCATCGGCCATCGGTAGTGCGGCAACACCCAGTGCAAGGCATAGCAGGGCGCGGAGCAGCCCCCACTGCAGCGCACCCGGACCTGCCGTCACTGCCGGTCTCCTCAGTAGGTGCGGCGCAGTTCCAGCGCGCCATCCGGACGCGTCTGGCCAGCCACGGACCAACCCAGTTCCAGCGCCGACAGCAGCTCCTGTGCATCACCGGCGCGGAAGGTGCCGCTTACAGCCAGGTCGGTGATCTCCGGATCGACGATCACCAGCGGCGTGCGGCCATAACGGTTCATGCGCTCGACCACGATCGACAGGGGCGTGGCATCGAACACCAGTTGCCCCCGCAGCCAGCCTTCAGCGGCTGCGTTGGACGAGAGGGCAGGGCCCGGCTGGATGCGGCCGGAGGGCAGTACCTGCAGCTGTTGGCCAGGCGCCAGCGTGTGCTGCGCTGCGCCGTTGCTGACTTCCACGGCACCTTCCAGCAGCGCGACCTCGACCAGGCCGTCGCGCAGGCGTTCCACCTGGAAGGTCGTGCCGATGTCACGGATCGTACTGTCGCCGGCGTGCAGTTTCAGCGCCTTGTTCGACGGTGCGACCTGCAGTTGCAGCCGGCCCCGCTCCAGCACCAGATCACGATGGCGCCAGCCGAAGCGTGCGCGGAGGGTGGTGCCGGCATCCAGCATGGCGACGCTGCCATCGGCCAGCGTCTGCTGCTGTGGCTGGTGCGAATCATTGGCGTAGACCTGCGGCGTCGGGTTGCCGTCGACGGCAACCATCCAGCCGATGCCGATCGCCATGCAGACACCGGCGGCAGCGGCCACGCCCGGCAGCCAGCGCCGGCGCGGCGGACGCGCCGCCCGTGCCGCGGCGGTGCGCAGCCAAGGGTCAGCCGCAAGCGCCGCACCCTGCTGGAACAGGGTTTCGGCCTGCACCCAGGCTTTGACGTGGGCCGGATCTTCGGCCAGCCAGTCCTCGAACGCCTCGCGTTCGACCGACGTGCAGTCCGGGGCTTCCAGGCGGGCTACCCAGGCGCTGGCGCGTTCAAACAGCTGTGCATCATCCCTGTGCGGGGTGCCACTCATTGGCCGTCCCTGTCGTTGTGCAGCGGATCCGATCCCAACTCCTGACGCAGGCCCTGCAGGGCCCGGGCGATATGTTTTTCCACGGTCTTGGCAGTAATTCCACAATGCCGCGCGATCTGCGTGTAGCTCATGCCGGTGATGCGGTTGAGCAGATAGACCTCGCGTGCGCGTTCGGGCAGCTTGAACAGGGCCTGCCGCAGCAGGGACAGCATCTGCCCTGACTCGGCCTGGCGCAATGGATCGGGCGAGGAACTGGACGGTTCGTCGCTGCCATCGTGTTCGGCCAGCGGCAGATGCGGCCGCGACTGCGGCGAGCGGCCGCGGTCTGCCAGGCGGTTGCGGGCGATACGATACAGCAGCAGGCGCAGTTCGTCCGGGCCCTGTGCGCGGTAGCGGATCAGCCGCTCCATGCAGTCCTGCGCGATATCCTCCGCATCCTCAGGCCCGACCCCCCGCGTGCGCAGGAACGCGCACAGCGGTGCGCGCTCTTCGCGTACGAACGCGATGAAGGCATCCGCAGGTGCGGGTAGCTCCGGCGCGCGATGGATCAGGGGAGACGGGGTGGACAGGGCTGGCCTCGACTGTCGGTGGCGAATGCGTCATCGAGTTTTACGCGACGATGACCGGATGGGGAAGAGTGTGCATCGATCGGATTCTCATTGTGAATGTATTCATTTTTCAGGATCCGTTCCACTGGGGGAGATCACCCCGCTGTGGCGTTGATCGTTCTACCCGCGTGTTGCGGGTGGAGAGAGAACACATGAAGTATTCGAAGTTGAGCCTGGCCCTGGCCGGGCTGATGGGCGTTGCCGCCATATCCGTGGTGGATGACGTCATGGCAATGAATTATCACGTGCAGGGCGATCGCATCTTCCTGAGTGGCGATGTGACCTACGCCGACGTGGTGTCCCTGCCGGCACTGCTGGCCAAGGCGCAGGCCGAAGGCCGGCCGGTCCGTGAGGTGGTGCTGCGCACGTCCAATGGTGGTGCGTTGATCGCCGGCGAGTGGCTGCAGGGCATCATCCGCACCTCCGGACTGAACACCATCGTGTCCGGCAATTGCATCTCGTCCTGCTCGATCATGCAGTCCGGTGGCGTCGAACGCTATCTGGCCGGCGATCTGCCGCTCATCGACTCGGTGCAGATCCACGCGGCCAGCAGCGGCGGCAAGGTGATCTACACGCCGTCCCCGCGCATGACCCAGATCTATACCGGCAACTACGGTGGTGGCATGGATGCCGGGCTGCTGCACAAGGCCATGTACGAAGTGGTGAAGCCGAACGGCCTGCTGGTGTTCCGCGATCCGGCACGCAGCACCGGTTCCTCGGTCACCTTCGACCCCGATGGCAGTGGCAGCAAGCTGGAGTCGTTCCCCGGCCAGGACATCTACAGCAACAGGATCATCACCGCGAACGGGTACCGCGATCCGGGCGACACCTTGAATGTCACCGCCAACGTGACCGGCGACATCAACCCCGGCTACCTGCGTACCGGACGCCAGTTGCAGGCGTTCGTCGATGATGATTTCGCGCGCTGGAATACCGACTGGCGATCCACCTACATCAATCTCGCGCAGAGCATCTACAACGCATCCAGCAAGGGTCCGCAGGGCATCGGTGCGCTGTCGGTGCAGGGTTACCTCAGTGACCCGGACATCCAGGACCTGTTGCTGTCCAAGCTGCGGCTGGCTGATCTGGATGTCTCCACGCTGGACAACGCCATGGGCGTGATCCGGGTGACCAACGGCGCCACCTGGCGCACGTCCGCGACGACGGGTGCGGATTTCATGCTGGTCGACAATGGCACCATCGCGCTGGAAGGCGGTGCCCTGCGCGCATCGGAAGTGCGCGTGCTCGGCGCAGGCATGCTGGTCGGCCATGGCGACGTGGCGGGTACGGCGATGGACCGCGCTGCATTGCTGGACGGCACCGGCCCGTCGTACCGCGAAGACGGTTTCAACCGCCTGCGCGTGTTCGGCACGCTGATGCCGCGCGGTGGCGACCTGGTCACCCATGGCTACGTCAACATCATGCCGGGCGGCAAGGTGCTGTTCGACGTTACAGAGAATGGCGGCACCGCTGCAGGCCGCCTGCGCGTGGGTACCTTCTTCGATGACGAGCAGACCGAGGGGGCACTGGTGATCTCCAAGGGGGCCTTCCTCGAACTGAACGTGGCGCAGGGCTACTACGGCCAGGATTTCCGTCGTGATCTGGTTGAGGGCCCGATCTACCAGGGTGGCTTCGAAGAGGCCGTGCGCCTGGGTGACACCGGCTACAGTGCCAGCATCAGCGGTGATGTGTTCCGTCCCCGCCACAATTCGCTGTTGAGCTTCAACGTGAAGCAGACGGCCGATGGCCTGTGGCTGACCGCCAACCCCGGCTTTGACCAGCTGGGCCTGTTCGCCAACGGTACGTCCGGCGACGGCCTGGGCCGTGCGCTGGCGACGGCCTCCGATCGCCAGGACAAGGGGCTGAGATCGCTGCTGGGCGCACTGCAGTTCGCCGACCGCGATGTGATCGCACAACAGGCCGGTGCCCTGCGCGGTGATGCGCACGCCAGCCTGCGCCTGGCAGACACCGCACTGGTGGGCAGCATCGGCAACGTCGTGCAGCAGCACCAGTCGGCCATGCGCAGCGGCGGCGATGCCGATGGCCTGGCCTCGCAGGTGGCGCAGTCGGTCTCCTCCCAGCCGGGCATGCGCCATGGCAGCCTGTTCAACCAGCTGGCGATGCACCTGGTCGAACCGGCGCCGGGCAGCGTTGCGGGTAGCGGTGACGCCGGACGCAGCCATGGCATCTGGGCACGTGGTTTCGCCAGCCATGGCCGCATCGATGCCGACGGTGGCGTGGCCGGCCTGAGCCACAACATCGGCGGCATCGTGGTCGGTGCCGACACCCGCGTGGCCGATGACCGCGTGACCCTGGGCGTCAGCGTGGCCGCGGCGGACATGTCGACCAAGGCCAGCGATGGCTCTGGTTTCACCGGTGATGTGCGCGCGCTGGACGTGGGCGGTTACCTCGATGCGACGTACGCGCGCGGCTATCTGTCGGCGGCCGTGCGCTACACCGATCTGCGGCATGACACCCGTCGCAGCATCGGCGGTATCGATGGCCTGCAGCAGCCCCTGCGCGCGAAGTACAGCAACGATGCGATCTCCGCACGTGTTGAACATGCGTTCTCGTTCACCACCGGCAAGGGCCTGGTGATCCAGCCGTTGCTGCCGGTGGTGGACTACGCGCGCACGTCGGCCGCCCGCTTCAACGAAGGGCAGGGCGCCGGTGCGCTGGTTGGCCGCAGTGGCAGCCTGGAGAGCATCCGCGTGGGTGCGGGCCTGCAGCTGTTCAAGACCTTCGAAGGCAACAACGGTGAGCGCATCACCCCGCGCGCCCGGGTGGTCTGGCAGAAGGAGCTGGGCGATTCGCAGGCCCGCTACAGCACCGGCTTCGCCGCAGCTCCGGATCTGGTGTTCGGCGCCAGCAGCCAGGCGGTGGGCGAGCAGGTGCTGGCCTGGAACCTGGGTGTGACCAGCCGTGCCAGCGAGCGGCTGTCGATCATGGCCGATTACGTGGGCGAGCGCCGCGACGGGCAGATCCAGAACGGCGTGATGCTGGGCCTGGGCTACCGGTTCTAAGTGGCACCCGGCACCGGCGATGACGGCATCGCCGGTGCCATCCCAACGCGGTCGCTGCTGCGGTATGGTCGGTATGGCATTCCACCCAGGCCCATCCATGCAGATCGCCGTCTTCAGTGCCCGTCCCTACGACCGCCGCTTCCTTGATGACGCGAACCAGCGCGATGCGTCTCGGGGCGGCTTTGCGTTCGTGTACTTCGATGTGGCGCTGGACGTGCACACGGCGGCGCTGGCGCAGGATTGCGCAGCCGTATGCGTGTTCGTCAACGACCGCCTGGATGCGCCGGTACTGCACGCCCTGCATGCGGTGGGGGTGCGGGCCGTGCTGCTGCGCTGCGCGGGTTTCAACAACGTGGATCTGGCGGTTGCAAAAGCGCTGGATCTGTTCGTCGCACGCGTACCGGCCTATTCGCCGGAGGCGGTGGCCGAGCATGCGCTGGCGCTGGTGATGACCCTCAACCGGCAGACCCATCGCGCCTACAACCGCGTGCGCGAGGGCAACTTCATGCTCGATGGCCTGCTCGGGCGCACCCTGCATGGCCGCACCGTGGGCATCGTCGGTACCGGCAAGATCGGGCTGGCCACTGCGCGCGTCTTCAAGGGCATGGGCTGCATCGTGCTGGGGCACGACCCGTATCCGTCGGCTGCGTTCGGCGGAATCGGCGATAGGGTCGGGCTGGATGAACTGCTGGCACGCGCCGACATCGTGTCGCTGCATTGCCCGCTGACGCCTGAGACCCACCACCTGATCAATGATGCGTCGCTGGCGCGGACGAAGCCGGGCGCGATGCTGGTCAACACCTCGCGCGGCGGGTTGGTGGATACCCATGCAGTGATCCGCGCGCTGAAGGCGCGCCGGCTGGGTCATCTGGCCATCGACGTGTACGAGCAGGAAAGCGCGCTGTTCTTCCAGGACCTGTCCGGCGAGATCATCGACGACGAGGCCTTCCAGCGCCTGATGACCTTCCCCAATGTGCTGGTGACCGGCCACCAGGGCTTCTTCACCGTCGAGGCGCTGCAGGAGATCTCGGCGATCACGCTGGGGAACCTGCAGGATTTCGCGGCCGGGCGGGTGTGCGCCAATTTGGTGGGGACTGGCTGATCCGGCGACATCGTGACTGCGGCGCCTGTTGTGTCGCGCACCACATGTCCA
This sequence comes from Stenotrophomonas sp. GD03819, assembly GCF_029841665.1. Taxonomy (NCBI): domain Bacteria; kingdom Pseudomonadati; phylum Pseudomonadota; class Gammaproteobacteria; order Lysobacterales; family Lysobacteraceae; genus Stenotrophomonas; species Stenotrophomonas sp. GD03819. Next base: position 27,770 of record NZ_JAOCEW010000017.1, on the reverse strand, counting down.
GATTCACACGAACGCGAAGTGCAGCCGGAGGTGGCGCTGGGTGCGCTGGTGCTGGTGGCGGACGGCGATGCCGGCTTCAATGATGGCTTCAACGGCGTCCGGAACGAATGCGATGGCGTCGAGCGGTCGTGCTGTGACGCAACGCGACAGGTTGGGATGTGATGCGTACCATCAAGGCGGCCAAGGGGGGCGCCGACGATTCCTGTACCTATGAGTAAAACGACGTTCCGAGCCACCATGAAGTGGGTCAACCTCGCGGCGGCGGCTTCAATTGACCTGCTGACCGGCACCCTCTAGAATTGCCTGCTAAGCCGGAATAGCTCAGTTGGTAGAGCGGCGCATTCGTAATGCGTAGGTCGCAGGTTCGACTCCTGTTTCCGGCACCAGTTGCATGAAAAGCCCCGGCCTTGGCCGGGGCTTTTTGTGCTTTGGTAGCGCCGGGCCATGCCCGGCGGAATGCCGGCCCCAGTAGTGCCAGCCCATGGCTGGCAGCCCCCAATTTCCGAATCTCGCGGCCAGCCCGGCTTCCCAGGCGCTTAGCTCCTCGCACAGTTCCTGACCTGGCAAACGCAGCGGTCATTCCTGTGCTATGAATATCCAGCCTTGCTTCAAGGCTCTTTCAGGGATTGGAAGGATGCGCAGGCTAGGGGGAACTGCAAGCGGTGTGTCGACCCGCTTGAGGGGTTGTGGAGATCGAATTCGCAAGTTGGGGGCATTCGGCACCTGGCTGTGCTGCGTTCTACTCATTGGCCTTGGCGTGTCGCCAGCCGCAGTCGCACAGACGACGGTCACGTACATCCACACGGACGCGTTGGGCTCGGTTGTGGCTGAGAGCGATGCCAATGGCAATGTGATAAAGCGCTATGACTACGAGCCTTACGGGGCCGTGGTGGGTGGTCAGGTCACGGATGGGCCGGGGTATACCGGGCATGTGAGTGACTCGGCGACCGGACTGAGTTACATGCAGCAGCGGTACATGGATCCGCAGTTGGGGGTGTTCCTGTCCGTGGATCCGGTGACGGCTTACGCAAACCCAGTTGGTATGTTCAACCGCTACAGATACGCATCGGGGAACCCTTACCGATATACGGACCCTGATGGCCGCTGTGATACATCTTTCTGCCAGTTCTGGGGAGGAGTTGGACGCGCGGTCGGTGATGCTGCCTACAGCATTGGCCGGAATGCTGGCCCGAGCGTATACGGCACCGTAGATATGTCCCGAACGCGGGAGCTAAATGGCGGCCCGTTGTTTGGTGCGCCGGCGAGTCAAGTTGGGCAAGGTGGCTACAAATTCGGTTCCGCACTAATGGTTGCGGAGGGGATGCGGGGCGCTGGTCAGGCCGCCGGAGGGCTCGCAACGGCTGAAGCTCGATTGGCGAACAGTGCATTGGTAGTTCGAGGTGGCTCCGCTCAGGGAGCGAATTCAGCGGCCGGAATTGGAAAGGGTACCGGCCAGCATCCAGCAGGACCCTTCGGTTTCTCCGCAGAGAGTGCAAATGGATCGTCGTTCTGCCAGTTGTGCAGCAATGTAACTCACAATCAGGTCGGTGTTTCCACGGTTGGGCAGGTAAGGGCTGCGGGAGGTGATGTCATCTCGACAGGCGGGGTCTCGCCGACGCACGCAACAGTTGTGGGGCTTGAGCCGGAAGCAGCGAGCCGGTTGTTTTCCCCTACAGTATCCAATCCGGTTCCGGCCGTTGAAAGGCTGCAGAGGCCATAGATGTCTGAGCTCAGAATATTTGTCGACTTCAACAATAGAGATTCTGATGGCTTCTTGAGGCTTAACCTCACGGGGACGCTGGAGGATCTGAGAAGAGAGCAACTGGTTCTCGAAGATGGGATGCCCGCTACAGGATCAGACGGTGATCTCACTGCCAAGATCATCGTTGTTGCACCTGGAATTGAAGGCGTATGGCGGGGGAGGATCGTTGAAGGTCCTTGGGAGGAGGGTGCATAAACTGGTACCCGTTGTTGGTTAGGTTGGGAGACGCTCCTCGTCCGATCGGGGGAAGCAAGAGCCAAGCCCAAATGACAGGCCCGTTGGCTTCCGGATCCTACCCAAGGAGGGCTTTGGGGATGGACGGTGAAAGCTGCGCTTCTGGCCAGAATTGTGGATAGAATTTGGGCGAGCGTGGTTGAAGATGCTCTGTGACATTTGCGCCGGTATGGCCGACTGCTGCATGGCGTGTTTGGCCTTGGCGCGGGTTGACTGCTGTTGAGGTTCAGTTGGCGAGTCACCTTTGCGTAGGTCGCAGGTTCGACTCCTGTTTCCGGCACCAGTTGCAATGAAAAGCCCCGGCCTTGGTCGGGGCTTTTTGTTTGGGCTGTGTTGGCGCGGGTGTTGGAACTTATTGATGGGAAAGGGATTCGCTGCAAGCCGATCATTGGTCGATGCTCATGTTCTCTATTGCGGATGGTTCGCGTCCACGCGATTAGAGCGGGTTGATCCTGATCACTTGGCTTCATTCCAACTTACATGGAAGCGCCTAACTGCCTCACTGATCGAGCCTCCCCCGGTATCTCGGCGACTTCGCATGGTAGTAGCAAGGTAGGCCTTGATGAGGTACGTTCCGCCTTGGCAGTGAAGCCAGCACAGGGGGGATAGGATGCGCGTATCTCAGAAATACAAGCTAAAACGAAAGCAGGCCGAGCTTGATTTCGTTGACGTTCCTTTGGATACAGATCTTCCAGTTTTTGTGGAGCCCACGGCAATTCGGGCAATGGACACTCCGTGGTCTAGTGAGTGCGTGGCACTCCTTCAGAACTTCTTTAGCAATGTTCTCAGTGCGGTTAAAAAGGGCGACAAAGCTAGGGCTGTTTCGCTACTTGGTTCGTTGAACGAGAGAAATGATTTTCATCTTGGATATTCATCTGGTGAGTCGCGTGGCCACGCATTCGGCAAGGGATCTGCAGGCTCAGTGTGGGAGTCACTTCTGACAAGCAAAGCCGCGAAGTCTGGCGTGCTCTCTGACTTGGAAGATACCGCCCTTCTCATCGAAGGCGTGGGTGCAGACATGATCTCTGATGCGGTCTGCAACATAATTCGTGAACCGCTGATTGAGTACACTCAAGACATGTGCCGATATTACGGCATTCCTATGGTCGCAAATGTTTCGTCAGGCCCCTGCTGGGACATGCAAGCGCAAAACTGGGTGGCGAGGCATGTAGAGCTTCCGATGCCGAAGGGCGAGAGTCTCGTGTTGGTCCCAAAGTCGATTGTTCGACTCGCGGGTGCTTACGACGCTGGGGCCTACTATCGGCACTATTTGTTGCCGGAACTACAGAAACAACACTTGGCCAGTGGATCTGGTCTGGTGGAAGTGCTGAAGAGTAAGAGGCGAAGGGTTACGAAGACCGCTTTGATGAGGCACTATGGCAAAAACAAAGATGCTGTAGCAAAATTGACGGAGGACAATCCTGATGTCCTCGCCAAGTATAAAAAGGCGAAAGCGGCAGATCCTTCACCTCCGATAAGCAATAGCGCGCTTGCAGAGATTGAGAACGTTCCGAACGTTCAACTGTACGATCTCTATAAAAAGGTGGTGGCTGTCCCTCCTGGAAGAGCGCGCGCTCACGACTATGAGCGAGCTGTCGAAGGCCTCCTTTCGGCCTTGCTTTACCCGTCTCTCATACACCCTGTGCGTCAAGCCCCAATCAATCAGGGGCGGAAGATTGTCGATCTCCGGTTTTCTAACTCAGCCACGGCAGGATTCTTCAGTTGGCTTTCAAAGCACTACACCGCGCCCTACGTCTTCATTGAGTTCAAGAATTACACAGAGGATGTCAAGAATCCGGAGCTTGACCAATTGTCTGGGCGGTTCTCAAAATCCAGAGGGCAAGTTGGCATTCTGATTTGCCGTGCGGTTAGTGATCGCAAGAAGATTGATGCTATGTGCAGAGATGCCGCAAATGATGGGCGCGGCTACATGATCGTGCTTGACGATGCGGATTTGGAGACCCTGGTCAAGTCAACGACGGCGATGCATTACGATGGATCGAGAACCATATTGAATGATCGGTTTGATCAATTGGTACTCTGACTTCGATTAGAGCTAAAGGATGGCTTGGATGGGCTATGAACTGTGGACGTCGCCTGTGACTGGACATCGTCGCCACGGCACGAGGCTTGCAGATTTCAACGACGCGCTGGGCCTGAGGATTATGGCGAGGGATATCTGTGAGTCCCTGAAATGTTGTGCTTCCGGAGCGCCCGCAGATCTGGTGCAGAATGAACTGAGTCGTCTCGATTTTTCCGTTTGTGGAGTCCGAGATGCGGAAGATGGTCCGGTTACCGGCTTCGTGAGAGTTGAAGAGCTGTCCAGTGGATCAGTGCAGGCTCATCTCTATTCCCTAACAGCTGGGACGGTCATCGATGATGAGGTGTCATTGCAGTTTGTTCTTGAATGCCTGGGGAAGGATTCATTCTTGTTTGTACGAACAGCTGGTGACATATCTGCCATCCTTACATGGGCGGACTTAAATAAGCCAATTGTTCGCGTATACATATTCGGGCTTATCTCGCTGCTGGAGATGCATCTTAGCTTTTGGGTCGCTCACACTTACTCCGACGGCGACTGGCAGCAGGCCTTGACTGAGGGCAGGCTGGGCATGGCTGTTGAAGTTAGGAAAAAGCGCGCGGCGCTGGGTCAGGATGTATCTTTGATTCAATGCCTGCAGATGTGTGACAAAAGGACTCTGGTTAGTAAGTCCATTGGAATACGACATCAGCTGGGTTTTGAATCTAAGGCGGCCTGCGAGCGATTTCTAAAGGATGTTGAGGTGTTGAGAGATACACTGGCCCACAGTCAATATGAGTTGGCGCCGGATAACGGCTGGAAGGAGTTGCTCAATCTAGTCGATGGAGTTAATTCAGTGATCCTTAGATCTGACGGTCTAGTGGAGAATAAAGCTCTAGACAGCGCTGCTGGCTTTAAGGGGCTTCTCTGGTAGCAATTATCATTGTGGCGTTCTTTTCCCTTTTGAGTATTTGTTGCCGAAGTTCGCGGGCGATGCGCCGAGTGGGTGATCCCTCCAAGGAGGTCGCTTGTGTCTTGCGCTAGATTTCACTAACAAGGTAAGGGGCTGGACAAATGGATTCTGGGGTCTACCGAGTGGAGATGGATGGTCGCTGGAGCTTGAAAGATTTATATGAATTTCCACACGCTTATATGCAGGTCTATGCCTTTGCATACGCTTTTGATACGGATCTTCCGGCGGTTGATTCTGATAGGATCAACTACGCACTCGAAAGCTATCCTTGGGCTGGCGGGTACTCTGTCGTCAACATCTATAGCGTCCTGCAGAGTCAAGTTAGTCCGAGATCGAAGCCGGTAATTAAGGAGATTAGATACGCCTCGCCTGGCTGGTTGGATTTAATTCTTCATATTCATCCGGCGGTCAAGGTTGCGGGCGCTGTCGCCGCGATCGCGAGTTCTATTGCAGCTACTGCAAAGGCTTATGCGGCTGTTCAAGATGTCTTGTATAAGATCAGCGCTAGGTCGAAAAAGGCGCGTGTGGAGAGTATTCAGCTTACGCGGCTTGAAGTTGAGGAGTTGCAGGCGCTAAATGAACAGCTAGCTAAGGTAATGAATTTTTCCGACATAGCAGGGCTGGAGGGGAGGACGAACAATCCCCACGTTACGGCGAAACTGCTGAGTGCTCAGTACAGAAGACTCAGGAAGCTTGCAGGTTTTGTAAAGCAGGGGAAGGCAAAGCTCCCGCTGGTCGCTCCTGGGTTGCCACCCTTGCCACCCTTGCCACCTAAATCGCCGCGAATCGATGATTGATGAAGAGGGTGTCGCAGGTGGTGCTGCGGGCGTAGGTAAGATCCGCCCAGTGATCTAGGATTTCTACCTGCTAAGTGCGTTCTGCGAGCGTTGGTCCGGAGAAATGTATGCGGACGATCCTCATCCAAGCACCGCCTCGCATCCTGTCCTAAATTGGCCTTATCGCCACTTACGGACCTCCCGCCCGATGTCATCCGCCCTTACCAAGCGCATTGTTCTCACAGCAGAACCCCGAGATCGCCCCTACGAGCTCAGGGACGCTCAGGTTCGCGGCCTGATCCTGCGAGTGCAGCCCTCGGGCCACAAAGCTTGGATCGTCACCTGGGCGCACGGTAAGCGTCGTACTTTAGGTTCGGTCGAACATCTGACACTTGATCAGGCCCGCGACCAAGCCCGGCAAGCGGTCGCTGAATACGTTCAGTCCGGATTGCCGTCACTCGCAAAGTCCAAGCCCACTAGCTGCACGCTCGAAACGCTGCTCAACGAGCATTTTGAGCCTTGGGCGATAGCTGAGCTCAAGGGCGGTCGTCAATACCCAGACCGCATTCGATCAGTGTTCCCGTGGCTGTTACGCCGTCAGATCATCGAAATCGACGTGCCCACGATGGAGCGATGGTGGCGCGGGCGTGTCACTGGCCCCGATGCCGTCACCAAGGCTACTGCAGCGCGCGACTTCGCTTGCCTGCGGTCTGCCTTGTCCCGTGCGGTCGAGTGGAAGTTGATCGAGACCAATCCTTTGATGGGCATGCGTCAACGATCAGCGGCTAGCCGCAAGGTGGTTCGGTTCCTGTCCCCGGACGAAGAAGCGATGCTCCGGGCTGCGCTCGCCGCGCGCGATCTAGCTGGGGTTGAGGGGAGGGCGAACGCCAATGCGGCCCGACGCAAGTACCGGCAAGCGGTTCTGCCTGATTTGCCGATGGACGGGTACGTCGATCACCTGACCTCGGTGGTTCTTACAGCCATTAATACCGGTATGAGACGTGGTGAGTTGTTGTCGATGAGCTGGGCTGACATCAACTGGGAAGCCAAGATGCTGACCATCCGGGCCGAGAACGCTAAGTCTGGTAGAGTCAAACATCGAGTTGCCGATCAGGCGGAGGCAAAGAACGCGTTCAATACACCTCAAACCGGAAACAATCCGAACCACCATACCGTGGAACTTCCCAAGCCAGTAACGGAGAAAGTGGCTCAGAAGTTCAATGAGGTTTACAAATTAAAATCGACTTGATTGTGGAATGGTACGACGGTGAGTTGCAGCAAGTCATGGAGGATGGTGGTCGATACTTCTACGCTATCTGTGTGGAGGCGGACTTCAGCAAATCCTTTCAGGATAGAGTCTACTTCGTGATCAATATTATTGCGCAGGAAAAGCATCTGATTGAACGCTTTCTTGCTGATGCAGACGTGGATGGCCTTGATCGTCTGCTGCGCGATGAATTGTACGGTCGCCGAGGTGCGATTTTCTTGGGGTGTCCAAACGACTGGAGGGTGGAGTCGGCTGATTTCAGTATTGAGCCAGCCCCCTATCTTAAATTCTTCGCGTTTCCGGTCGTCGACGTGCTGGCGGCCTGAATCTATGGATAGCGGCACCGTTATGGGTAATTTCCGTCCCGCTGGTTAACTAAGGCAGCGGCACATGGACCCGCAGTTGGGTGTGTTCCTGTCGGTGGATCCGGTGACGGCGTATCAGAAACCGGTTGAGCAGTTCAATCGGTACCGGTATGCCAACGGGAATCCTTACAAATTCACCGATCCTGATGGACGGGTCGTCACGTGCGATGAAAAGCGGTGTGCTGGTGAGGTCAATACCATAGCCGATGCTCTAGCTCTTCCTGTCATTCTAACGGTGGCCTAAGGCGGTTGGTTGCTTTCAAACCTGATCGATACGGTTCAACGAAATGAGTCGGCTGATCCGTCCGGCTCTACAGCAGCCCCCAGTGGCACGAAGCCACCGGCATTGCCAGTGGATCTGGTAGGTGATCAGAGCAGCCCCTTGGCAGGGTCGAATAAGAACGGCACGCGGCATACAAGTGGCAATCTGAAGCCGGAGTTCGGTGGCACCGGGAACTACGACGAAGACCTCAAGACTCTCGCCGGAGAAACAAGGCCCGCGGTTCGCGGGGACAGCGCTCCTCCTGGAGCACAGATCGGAGAGAATGGCGTCTTTGGTCGCCAGACGAACAGCTCGGGCGGCAAGAGTATCGACATCCCGGCAAATGGTGACAAGCCACGTGAAACCCTACACTACGATTGAAGTACTTCCGGACGGCACGCGTTATTTGCCGATACAGTGGAATGGTGCGAAGCCGACTGAAGTGGCTCAGCTGCTCCAGGGGCGTCGGCTTCTGGCTTGCAGGTTTCCCTCTACGCACACGGCGAACCTGGCTTGGCAAGTAGTCTTTAGCTTTGATTCCAATGTGTCTCTTGAAGTGACATCGTCTAGTACCGTTGTTCATGGATGGGACGAATTTGGAACCATTAATGTTGAGATCTTGTCGAGTGCTCTGACTGAATCGGAATGTGAGTGGGTCAATCTAGAGCTTTCGGAAGCACTTGACGTTACGTGTGTTGAAGTCGTTCGTTGGCAAGGTGCTGGATTGATCGTTGACTCTGGTATTCGCCTGCGCTTCTCTGATGACCGTATCCTCTCAGTCGTTGCGGTGGACGTGCCGGGTGCACTGCTCTTGACTTTGCCGGGAGATGTAGCCCCCTGTTCGTGGCAATTTCCGGCAAATGACTACGTCTACGTATCGATTGAAGAGGTGGGCTGACTCCTTCACTGGGTATGCCCAATCGTCTCAGTCATGTCTGCCGCCCGACAATGCGTAGGGCAGTTGCCAAGCTGGCGGCGTGAGAGGGCTAATCCCTCTGCTCCCCAGCCAAACGTAGCTGTGCCCCCGGGATCGTCCATGACTGCTCAGGGATGCTCAGGTTCGCGGACTGGTTCTTCGTACCTAGTCCTGGGGTTGGCGGCACCTGGGGTGGACGTCAGTTACGCAGGCTCAGGGGCAACATGCCGCGTTTGGCCCTTGAACAAAGTTTGAGTGAATGATATTCATCCGGTTCACGTTGAGTTCACTTGCCTGATCGGATGGCGCATGCGTCTTCCGTGCACCCAAGGAGTGGTATCTCGCTATGGAAGCCATGAAGACGCACGCGCGAAGCCGTCGATGCCTGATCGGGCTGATTTTTCTGGGGATGTTCAGTGCCCCGGGCGCAGCTGCACAGGATACCCAGCCCGGCAAGTATCCCTGGGAGGAGTTCGACAAGCGCTTGCAGAGCAGCATGGACGTTGCCAGGTTGTCGGACGATTTGCTGGGAGACAGCGTAGGTCTTTCAAATGGCGCCTTGTCATTCTCGGCGGCTGACGTATCGCTGGAAAGTCATCACGCATTACCAGTGAGCCTGAAGCGCAAGTACGTGATGAAGAATCGCTATCAGTACGATAACGATGCGCTTCTTGCTGACTGGGACTTGGACTTGCCCAGCATCAGTGGCGTTTTCTCAACAGATTGGGTCATGGGGCATGCCGCAGCGTCGCCCGGTGCGCGCTGCAGTGTCAGCACAGTGTCCCAGGCGCAGCCGTCCATTCCATTCAGCGGGTCGATGGATGTCAGTGACGTGTGGTCCGGAAACTCGATGAACATTCCGGGCGTGACCAGCGGGGAAATGCTGCTGATCAATGGTTCAACGGCCAGACCTGCCCAGGGGGGGCCTTACCATTGGATGACCAACGATCAGGTGTTCGTTGGCTGCCTGTCTGCCATCCGCAACGGCCCCGGCGAGGGATTCCTGGCGATCGGGCCAGACGGCACCCGCTACTGGTTCGACTGGATGGCCCAGTACGTCGAACCGCAGATCAAGAATCCGTTGAATGGTGCAAAACGGCTGGATCGTAGGCTCAATGTGCTGTATGCCACTCGCGTCGAAGACCGGTTCGGCAATAGCGTGGCGTACAACTATGCCAACGCAGCAAATGCACCTGCGCGATTGCAATCCATCGTCGCCAGTGACGGGCGCCAGATCAGCTTTTCCTATAACCCACGAGGTCAGATCGAAACCGCAACCACGAATGGCCGGACCTGGCGCTATCTGTATCGGAACGACGGCAAGGTTTCGCTGTCGGCGGTCATTCAACCTGATGGAAGCCAGTGGAAGATCGACTTCTCGGGCCTCTCCAATGCCGCGTACTATGCCACGCCACCCATTCCCAATGAGCCAGTCCGCAGTTGCTTTATAGATGGAACTCCGCTCGTGGGGCCACAGTCGGCAACTGGGCGTATCGAGCATCCTTCCGGTGCTGTAGGGACATTTACTGTCGCCATCCGCGAGCATGGTCGGAGCAACGTTCCAATATCCTGCAAGAATTTCACGACTGGGATAGGTGGAAACAACAGTGGTGATGATGTCAACCAGTGGGCGATTGCATACAAGACGTACACATTGATCGAGAAGTCCATCAGCGGACCGGCCATTTCTCCGATGACCTGGAAGTACAGCTACAGTTCCGCAATCAGTTCCATTTTTTACCCGGGTGGAACGATGGATCGGCCATGCCCATTGACCGGTGGAGTGGTGTGTGGAGAGCCGATCTGCAGGAGTGACAGCTGTGCGGGTCGCGCAACGACGGTGGTGGAGGGGCCCGGCGCTGAGTGGACCCGCTACACCCACGGAAACAGCTTCAAGTATGACGAAGGAAAGCTCTTGCGCATTGAACGTGGCAAGGGCGGCGATATCCTGCAGGTTGTCGAGAACACTTACGCGCTCTCTCCCGCAGGCCAGCCGTATCCCGCGCGTTTTGGTGTCAGCGCGCAGGATACCGGCGACAACTTCCCCCGCGAGGCGATCCAGCCAGAGCTGTCAACCGTCACGCGCCTGGACGGGGTGGTCTACACCCGTCGCACGAACAGCTTTGACAGCCTGGCTCGACCGCTGAGCGTCTCCCGGTTCAGTAATCAGGGAGACGCCCGTACGGATGTGACTGAGTACGGCGACAACCTTGGCCTTTGGGTGTTGGGTCAGGTGGCGCGCGTTTCCAACTCGGATACGCCGTCCGTGATTAGTCGCACCATCTACGATGGTCGGGCGCTTCCGATCGAACTCCACAGCCACGGGCGCCTTCTGCAGCGCTACAGCTACAACCCAGATGGCTCACTCTCGAGTATTGCCGATGCGAACAATCACATCACCCATCTGGCGGACTGGAAACGCGGCGTTGCGCAGACGCTGAAGTTCGCAGATGGCACGACACTGGTTCGTGGTGTGGATGACAATGGCTTCGTCACGTCGGTCACAGGCGAGACCGGTGCCGCGACCGGGTATGAATATGATTCGATGGGGCGCATCTCGCGCATACGCTATCCAGCGGGCGACACGGTCGCATGGGCGGATACTGTTCGCAGTTTCAGCAAAAGCAGTGCAGCTGAGTATGGGGTCGCTGCAGGCCATTGGCGTCAGGATGTTTCGACCGGAAATGCACGCAAGCGCGTCTACTACGATGCATTCTGGCGGCCGCTGTTGACCCAGGAGTTTGATGCGGCGTCGCCTGCGGAAACCCAGCGATTCGTGAGAGCCAGCTACGATCTACAGGGGCGCCTCGAGTTCCAGTCATATCCGTCGGCGTCGGCCAATGCCTCCACGGGCACTTGGACGACGTACGACGGCCTGGGGCGAGTGTCATCTGTCTCACAGGACAGCGAGTCTGGTTTGCTGACAACTACGACCAGTTATCTTGCTGGCGGACTGGTAAGGGTGATTGATCCGAAAGGCCGGGTGACTACGACTGCATACCAGGCCTTTGATCAGCCCAGTCAGACGCAGCCGATCGCCATTGCACATCCCGGGGGGGGGGTTCTCCGAGATTGTCCGTGACGTTTTTGGCAAGCCACTTTCCATCAAACGGCGGAACGCGTCTTCTACTGAAGCGCTGACGCGCACTTATGTCTACGACGGCCACCAGCAACTGTGCAAGTCGATTGAACCGGAAACTGGCAGTACCGCGATGGGATATGACCCTGTGGGAAATCTGCTGTGGACGGCATCCGGGCTCGCATTGCCCAACGTCGCATCCTGTGATGCTGCCGCAGCCTTGTCGTCTTCGCGCCGCGTGGACCGGACGTACGATGCGCGGAACCGTCTAGCGACACTGCGTTTTCCCGACCGGAATGGTGATCAGGACTGGCTCTATTATGCAGATGGCAAGCCCGCACAGGTGACCACTCTGAATGACGGGGGCGGGGCCGTAGCGGTGAACGGGTATACCTACAACAAGCGTCGCCTTCTTACCGGTGAGTCGCTGCAGGAGTCGGCCGGGCCCGCCCTTTCGCTGGGGTATGGCTACGACAGCAACGGTACCAGGGCCGTAATTACCTATCCGAGCGGGATGTTCGTTGGCCTTGCCCCAAATGCGCTCGGACAGGCAACCCAGGCAGGCTCTTACGCGACTGCAGTGAGCTATTACCCCAATGGAGCGATTCGTCGATTCACTTACGGTAATGGCGTCGTGCACAGCATGCAGCAGAACGCCCGCCAGCTGCCGGCGCAGGTTGTTGACGGGAACGGGGTGCTCGACTATTCGTATCTTTATGATGGCGCTGGAAACGTCGTCACCATCCTCGATGGCGTCGACAGCCTTCGTGATCGTCGGATGGAGTATGACCAGCTTGATCGCCTCCAGCAGGCGACCTCTGCGATGTTTGGCGGCAATGGTGTCATGCGCTACACCTATGACGCACTGGATAACCTCCGCAGCAGCAGCCTCGCCGGAGTGAGGGACCACCAGTACTGGTACGACGCATCCAATCGGCTGACCAATGTACAGACGAGGGGTGGTTCCACGATTATTGGCTTGGACTATGACCCGCAAGGAAACCTTAGGAATCGAAACGGCGTTGTTCACACGTTCGATGTCGGCAATCGGCTGCGAAAGGTGGCCGGGGCTGAGTCTTATCGCTATGACGCACACGGGCGACGAGTTTTGTCGTCTGCCGAGAATGAGGAACGCCGGATTTTCTCGCTGTATGGCGAGGATGGCTTGCTGAGGCGACAGAACAATGAGCGGACGGGTGAAATCTCTGAATATGTCTACCTGGGTAGCAGTCTCGTAGCGAAGGTCGTTGGGCATGTTGCACCAGGCGTTCCGTCGCTATCGGTTCCGCCTTCATCGGAGACGGGGAGCTTCAGCGTAAGCTGGGGGGAAGTCGGCCGCGCAGTGCGCTACGAGCTTCGTGAGCAGCGAGACAGTGGCAGCTGGACCACGGTGTATTCGGGGGCTGGTAGAATCTGGACAGTGAGCAATCGTTCGGCCGGTGTCTATGGATACTCGGTGCGGGCGTGCTCCTCGAATGCATGTGGTGCATGGAGCAGTGTTGGCGCGATCAACGTTCAGGCTGAGCCGGTCGATGTTCCCATTGTCACAGTGCCGGCCACGAGCTATTCAGGCAACTACGTCGTGACCTGGAGCACAGTCGCCGGCGCCAGTCGCTATGAGCTGCAGGCATCCACTGGAGGTGCGTGGGCGAACGTCCTCTCCGCCAATGTCGCGAATCATCCGGTCAGTGGGCAGCCCGCCGGCTCCGTGCAGTACCGCGTGCGTGGTTGCAACGGGCGTGGATGTGCGGCTTACTCGGCTCCCGCTTCCATCCAGGTCATTCTCAAGCCGGCGACCGCGCCGACATTGTCGTTGCCGGCCAGCAACAGCTCCGGTGCGTATGTGGTTTCGTGGAGCCAAGTGGCAGGGGCAGCCCGCTATGCGCTGGAGCAACGCTCCGGTACAGGTGAATGGACCCAGATCGCGAACGCCGCCAGGACTTCGCAGGATGTTGCCGGGCGCCCCAGCGGTGAGGATGGCTATCGCGTCCGTGCCTGCAATGACGCCGGGTGTTCCAGCTATTCCGCCGTCGCGACCACTCGTGTCCTGCGCATCCCTGCCGTGGCGCCTGTAATGAGTGGCAACTCCACGCAGTATGGCAGTCCGGTCGTGGTTGGCTGGAGCGCCGTGCTCGATGGTGCGAGCTATGCGTTGGAGGAGCAGGCGCCGGGTAGAGCCTGGGCCCAGGTGCAGAACTCCAGCGCGATCGCCGCAACGCTTCCCGAACGTTCGACAGGGGCGTACGGCTATCGCGTGCGTGCCTGCAATGCCAGTGGTTGCGGACCGCTGTCATCGGCGCTGCTTGTCACCGTGCTGCGGGCGCCGTCTGCACCTAGTCTGTCCGTCGATTCGTCAAACGTTGGAAGCGGTCAAGGGTTCAGGGTCTACTGGGGGGGCAGTTGCCACTGCGAGTTCCTATCGGTTGGAGGAGCAATTTGCAGCAGGGCAGTGGACGCAGGTTCTGGACTCGGCCGAGACGCAGTTCGCTGCGGGTGCTCGCGGCGCGGGTAGCTACGGCTACCGTGCCCGTGCATGTAATGCCGCCGGGTGCAGCGGGTACTCCGCTGTGGTTACCTTCACCCTGGTCTTGCGCCCGGTGCCTGATGTGCCGGGAAGCCTCAACGTCGCCGAAACGCGGAGCTCCTGTGAAATGGCCTGGGGAGCTTCCGCGCGCGCTGAGCGATATGAACTGAGCAATGACGGTGGCGTGGTTTATCAGGGGGCCAATACGTCTTTCTCACAGGCAAATCCGCGTCGATGCGTTTCACCGTATCGCGTCCGTGCCTGCAACAGTACTGGCTGTTCTGAATGGTCGCTACCTGTCTATCATGGTGGAGGAGCCATGCTGATGCGGAGCCGATGATCAGCAGGCCGGCAATCCATTGCGCACCGGCTGCCGCAGCACGGTCTTCAACCGCGCAGCGTCGGTCCTGCGCGGGTCGCCCAGGTAGATCTCGTGATGGGGGCCGGCGAAGGTGTAGCCCAGCGAAGGCATCAGTTCGTCGTGCAGATGGGCCAGGGCCGGACCCTCGTCATCGTAGGCGCCTACATGCAGGGTCTGGAGGCAGAGGCCCTCCTCAATCACCTGATGGCGAAGACTGGCCGGAGCGTCGCCCAGTTTTTTCGCCGCCTTGGCGATGGCAGCCTCCAGCTGCTCTGGACGGATCCCGTCCGGCGTACGGATCATCACCGTCCACCTCCACTCATCCTTGCGGCGTGCCACAAAGCTCGACGGATCCTCGGCGGTCCAAAGCGCTTCCAGCGGTGGCACCACGTAGTCCTGGCCCTTGGCCTTCAGCGCGAACTTCAGTGCATAGCTGACCGAGTAGAGCCACTGCACCGCCTGCACATACGCGGGGGCCGTATTCGGATCCCCGTGGCCGTCGACCATCAGGTAGGGCAGGGGCGGTACGTCCACCGTCACGAACCGGCCCACCGGGGGCTGGTACAACGCGCGATCGCGCTTCTTGAAGTCGATCTTGTCCATGGGCTTCCTCCAGCGCCGAGCATCCCATGCCGGGCACCCGTCAGCACGCCTGAACAGGTTCAGATGACTTTGCCGAACGAGGGCGGACCGCCGGCCAGCACCCGATGCTAGGATGCCGCCCTCGGGTGTTCTGCCCGCCGCGCCCGTGCGGTGCGACAACGTGTCGCAGCCAGAAACGGGCCTTTCCTGCGCTCGATCATTGTCAATGCCTTTCTTAAATGGTGGGTGACGGCCTAAAATTGAAAGGCTGACTCGACCCCACCTCCCTGCCTGTCTTCCGGACCGGTGGGACCGGCTTTGGCCGGAACAGGCAGGACGGGGAACGGCATTCCCTCGCAATTGGATCGACCGATGATTCCGTTGAAAACCCTTGGGCGCTGGTTGCGCCCGGGCCTGCTGCTGTCGTTGCTGGTGATGCTCACCGGCTGCGATGCCGTGGCCATCCTCAGTCCGAAGGGCCAGATCGGCCAGGATGAGAAGACCCTGCTGATCACGGCCACCGTGCTCATGCTGCTGGTCGTCATCCCGGTCATCATCATGACCCTGACCTTCGCGTGGAAGTATCGCGCCTCCAACACCAAGGCCCGTTACGAGCCGAAGTGGTCCCACTCGACGGCGATCGAGGTGGTGGTGTGGTCCATTCCCTGCATGATCGTGCTGGTGCTGGCGGTCCTGACCTGGCGTTCGTCGCACGCACTGGACCCGTACAAGCCGCTGGATTCGGACGTCAAGCCGGTCACCATCGAGGCGATCTCGCTGGACTGGAAGTGGCTGTTCATCTATCCGGAAGAGAAGGTGGCGGTCGTCAACGAAATCAAGTTCCCGGTCAACACGCCGCTGAACTTCAAGATCACGTCCGATTCGGTGATGAATGCCTTCTTCATCCCGCACCTGGGCAGCATGATCTACTCGATGGCTGCGATGGAGACCAAGCTCCATCTGATCGCCAACGAGACCGGTGAATTCCCGGGCATGTCCTCGCACTACAGCGGCGCGGGCTTCGCCAAGATGCACTTCACCGCCTACTCGGTCACCGATGCCGAATACCGCCAGTGGCTGGACCAGGTCCGTGCCGGCGAGCAGACCCTGGACAAGACCTCGTTCAAGGCGCTGGGTGAAGCACGCAACGCCGAGTGGTACCCGGTCACCTACTTCGGCAAGACCGAAGAAGGCCTGTTCGACTGGGTCATCGCCAAGCACATGGGCGACAACAAGCACTACGGCATGAAGCACTCGCACGCTGGTGCCGCCGCTGCCGATGCCGCCAGCCATGAAGCGCACGAGGGCCATGCCCCCAGTGACGCACATGATTCCAAGGAATCGGGTGAAAACCTGGATGCCAACGAACACGAACACGCGGGCCATGCCGGCCACGCGGGTTCGGGAGAATGAACATGTTGGGAAAACTCTCTCTTGAGTCGATCCCCCACGATCCAATCGTGCTGACCACCCTGGTCGGCGCGGTGCTGGGTGGCCTGGGCGTCATGGCCCTGATCACCAAGTTCAAGCTGTGGGGCTATCTGTGGAAGGAGTGGTTCACCTCGGTGGATCACAAGAAGATCGGCGTGATGTACCTCATCGTCGCCTTCGTCATGCTGCTGCGCGGTTTCTCCGACGCCATCATGATGCGTACCCAGCAGGCGCTCGCCGTCGGCGGGTCCGAGGGTTACCTGCCGCCGCACCACTACGACCAGATCTTCACCGCCCACGGCGTGATCATGATCTTCTTCGTGGCGATGCCGCTGATCACCGGCCTGATGAACCTGGCCGTGCCGCTGCAGATCGGTGCGCGCGACGTCGCGTTCCCGTTCGTCAACTCGCTCAGCTTCTGGCTGTTCGTGTCCGGTGCGGTACTGATCATGCTGTCGCTGTGGATCGGTGAGTTCGCCGCCACCGGCTGGCTGGCGTTCCCGCCGTTGTCGGGCATCGAATACAGTCCAAGCGTCGGCATGGACTACTACATCTGGGGTCTACAGGTCGCAGGCCTGGGTACCACGCTGAGCGGTATCAACTTCTTCATCACCATCCTGAAGATGCGTACCCCCAGCATGAAGCTGATGCAGATGCCGGTGTTCACCTGGACCGCCCTGGTGACCAACGTGCTGATCGTCGCCGCCTTCCCGGTGCTGACCATCACCCTGGTGCTGCTGACCCTGGACCGTTACCTGGGTACGCACTTCTTCACCAATGACGGTGGCGGCAACGCCATGCTGTACATCAACCTGATCTGGATCTGGGGTCACCCGGAGGTGTACATCCTGGTCCTGCCGGCGTTCGGTGTGTTCTCCGAAGTCATCGCGACCTTCTCGCGCAAGGCGCTGTTCGGCTACAAGGGCATGGTCTACGCCACCGCCTGCATCGGCGTGCTGTCGTTCATCGTGTGGCTGCACCACTTCTTCACCATGGGCTCGGGTGCCAACGTCAATGCCTTCTTCGGCATCACGACGATGATCATCTCGATCCCGACCGGCGTGAAGATCTTCAACTGGCTGTTCACCATGTTCCGCGGCCGCGTGCACTTCACCACCCCGGTGCTGTGGACCATCGGCTTCATGGTCACCTTCGTCATCGGCGGCATGACCGGCGTGATGCTGGCGATTCCGGCCATCGACTTCGTGCTGCACAACAGCCTGTTCCTGATTGCCCACTTCCACAACGTCATCATCGGCGGCGTGGTGTTCGGCATGTTCGCCGGCATCACCTACTGGTGGCCGAAGATGTTCGGCTTCCGCCTCAACGAGTTCTGGGGCAAGTGCGCGTTCTGGTGCTGGTTCATCGGCTTCTACGTGACCTTCATGCCGATGTACGTGCTGGGCTTCATGGGCATGACCCGTCGCCTGCAGAGCACCGTCAACCCGGCCTACGAGCCGCTGCTGCTGATCGCCGCCGCAGGTGCGTTCATCGTTGGCGCCGGCATCCTGTGCCAGATCATCCAGGTGGCCGTGTCGATCCGCGACCGCAAGAAGACCGTCGACCTGACCGGCGACCCGTGGGATGCCCGTACGCTGGAGTGGGAAACCTCTTCGCCGCCGGCCTTCTACAACTTCGGCACGCTGCCGGAAGTCACCGAGCTGGACGATTTCTGGGAGCGCAAGCAGCGTGGTGAAGCCTGGCCGAAGCCGGCCAAGTACACCGACATCCACATGCCGCGCAACACCGGCACGGGCGTTGTCATCGGTGCCTTCAGCCTGGTGTTCGGCTTCGCGATGATCTGGCACATCTGGTGGCTGGCCATCGTCGGCTTCGTCGGCATGATCGCCACGTTCATCTACCGCACCTTCGACCAGGACGTGGACTACTGGGTCCCGGCCGCCGAGGTGGAACGCATCGAGAACGAACACCGCAAGCACCTGGAAGCCCAGGGCCTGGTGAAGTCGGAGCTGAAGGCATGAGCACCAATACCTCGACCCTGAGCCACGGGCACGCCGCGCACGCGGCGGCCCATGGCCATGACGACCACGAGCACCACGACACCGGCGGCAATACCGTCTTCGGTTTCTGGGTGTACCTGATGAGCGACTGCCTCATCTTCGCCTCGCTGTTCGCCACCTACGTGGTGCTGGCGGGCGGTACCGATGGTGGCCCCACCGCGAAGGACCTGTTCGAACTGCCGTTCGTGGCATGGGAAACCGCGCTGCTGCTGACCTCGTCGCTGACCTTCGGCCTGGGCATGATCGCCATGCACCGCAAGCAGATGGGCCAGATGTACCTGTGGCTGGGCATCACCTGGCTGCTGGGCTTCGGCTTCATGTGCATGGAAGTGTGGGAGTTCCAGCACCTGATCCACCAGGGCTACGGTCCGGACCGCAGTGCCTTCCTGTCGGCGTTCTTCGCCCTGGTTGGTACCCACGGCCTGCACGTCAGCGCCGGCCTGCTGTGGCTGCTGGTGATGTTCGTGCAGCTGAAGAAGTACGGCCTGACCCCGACCAACAAGACCCGCATGGCGTGCCTGAGCCTGTTCTGGCACTTCCTGGACCTGATCTGGATCGGTGTGTTCTCCGTCGTCTACCTCAATGGAGCCCTGTAATGGCACATGACAACCATGCACACGACCACGGCACCGGCGGCGAAAGCCATGGCACCGTGAAGTCGTACCTGATCGGCTTCGTGCTGGCGGTGGTGCTGACCGTCATCCCGTTCTGGATGGTGATGTCGGGTGATTTCTCGCGCACCGTCAACGGTGTGGTGATCGCGATCACCGCGGTGCTGCAGATGCTGGTCCACCTGGTGTTCTTCCTGCACCTGGACCGCTCTTCGGAAAGCCGCTGGAACGTCAACGCTGCGGCCTTCACCGTGGTGGTGATCGGCATCATCGTGGTCGGCACCCTGTGGGTCATGCACAACATGAACGTGCACATGATGCACTGACGTCTTCGCGACGTTGCCACGCAGAAAGGCCGCCCTCGGGCGGCCTTTCTGTTTGCCGTGGGAGGGGCGGCGAGGAACATCCACGCACGGCGTGGATCTACTGATGAGGTGGGTGCGGAGCTTGCTCCGCACATCGGCTCAGCCCACCCGGCGCAGAAATTCCTCGGCGTCCATCGGTCGGCCCAGGTGGTAGCCCTGCAACTGGTCGCAGCCCAGTTCGCTCAGGTACTCGCGCTGCGCCTGCGTCTCCACGCCTTCGGCCACCACCTGCAGCTGCAGGGTGCGTCCCAGCGCGATGATCGACGAGACGATGGCGGCGTCCTCTTCATTGCATTCCAGGTCATGCACGAACGCGCGGTCGATCTTCAGTTCGGTGGCCGGCATGCGTTTCAGGTACAGCAGGCTGGAATAGCCCGTGCCGAAGTCGTCGATGGCAATGTGCACGCCCATCGCGGTCAGGTCGTTGAGGATCGCCAGGCTGGCGTCGACGTCCTTCATCGCCGTGGTCTCGGTGATCTCCAGGGTCAGCCGCGCCGGCTCGATGTGGTGCCGTTCGAGCACCCCGCGCACGCTGTCCAGAAGGGCCGGGGAGGAGAACTGCAAGGGCGACAGGTTCACTGCCATCGACCATTCGGCATGTCCGGCATCGTGCCACGCACGCAACTGCGCACAGGCGCGGTCCAGCACCCAGTCGCCGATCGGCAGGATCAGGCCGCTGCGTTCGGCAATGGGGATGAACACGTCCGGCGCCAGCAGGCCCAGCTCCGGATGCTGCCAGCGCAGCAGCGCCTCGGCGCCGGTGGCTGGCGCGCCCGCGGCCGGGAACTTGGGCTGGTAATGCAGGATCAGTTCATTGCGCATCACGGCCTTGCGCAGGTCCTGCAGCAGGCGCAGCTGACGGTTGGCGCTGAGCTGCATCGAGGGGGTGAAGAACGTATAGCCGTTCCGCCCGGTTTCCTTGGTGTGGTACATCGCAGCGTCGGCGTGTGCCATCAGCTCGCGCTCGTTGCCGGCGTCATCCGGGTACAGGGCGATGCCCAGGCTTGCACTGACCTGCAGCTCGGCTGCATCCAGCAGGAACGGTTCGCCAGCCGCCGCGATGATCCGCTCGGCCACCACCACCGCATCGTCGGGAATATCGATGGCCAGCACGATCACGAACTCGTCGCCGCCGAGGCGGGCGAAGGTGTCCTGCGGACGCAGCAGGCCGCCGATACGCTGCGCCACCGCCACCAGCAGGCGGTCGCCCAGCTGGTGCCCGTAGGCATCGTTGACCGCCTTGAAGCCGTCCAGGTCGCAGAACATCACCGCCACCGCATGGTTGCGGCGCCGCGCCTTCTCGATGGCCTGCTCGATGCGGTCCTGCAGCAGCATGCGGTTGGGCAGCTGGGTCAACGGGTCGTGCAGGGCGGCCTGGATCAGCTTGTTGTTGGCATGCGCCAGCGAATCGGCCAGCAGGCCGGTGCGCACGCGCATCTGCCGGTCGAACAGCGAGGCGACCAGGGCGATACCCAGCGTGGCCACGGTGGTGACGATCACCAGCACCGCCAGCCAGCGCGTGTCGATGCCACCGCTGCCGACCGCGCCGCAGATGCTGCCCTCCGGGAAGCGCGCCGCGGCCATGCCGGTGTAGTGCATGCCGACGATGGCCAGGCCCATCACCAGCGAGGCCAGTGCGCGCAGGCGCATGGTGTTGCGCTGCTCGGCACGCAGGCGGAATGCGATCCACAGCGCAGCACCGGCGGCGCCGATGGCCACCGCAATGGAGGCGGCGAACCAGCCCGGGTGATAGTCGATGCCCGGCTGCATGCGCATCGCGGCCATGCCGAGGTAGTGCATCGTGGCAATGCCCAGGCCCATCAGCACGGCGCCGGCCAGCAGCCGTCGCCAGGGCAGGCTGGGCCGCGACACCAGCCACAGCGCATAGGCAGAGGCGCCGATCGACACGGCCAGCGAGTAGAGGGTGATGCCGAGGTCGTAGCCGACCGGGATCGGCAGGTCGAAGGCCAGCATGCCGATGAAATGCATCGACCAGATACCCAGGCCCATCGCCGCTGCACCGCCGGCCAGCCACCAGCGGGCCACGCGGCCCTCGGCCGTGGCCAGGCGGCCGGCCATGTCCAGCGCCGTGTACGAAGCAAGAATGGCCACCAGCAGGGAGATGGCGACCAGGCTCTGACTGTAACTGCCAGTCATGTTGAATCCAGAGGGGGAGGGAGGGGGCGCCCGCAAGGCGCACGCCCGCGACAGCTATCGGCGCGGGGGGGCGGGACTTGAGCGGTCGCAGCACCTGCGACCCGGCTCGGCTATCCTGCCACGCCTGTTCCCGTTGCTGGAAATCATCCAATGGCAAAAGCCCGCACCGCCTACGTCTGCAATGAATGCGGCGCCGAATTCAGCAAGTGGCAGGGCCAGTGCACCGAGTGCAACGCCTGGAACTCGCTGTCGGAAATCGTGCTGGAGAGCGCGGCGGCGGCCAAGGCGCCGGCGTCGCGCCGGGCGGGCTGGGCCGGCAAGATCGACCCGCCGAAGATCACCGCACTGAAGGATGTGGAGCAGACCGAGCACCGCCGGGTCAGCACCGGCATCGGCGAGTTCGATCGCGTGCTCGGCGGCGGCCTGGTCGAAGGCGCGGTGGTGCTGGTCGGTGGCGACCCCGGCATCGGCAAGTCGACCCTGCTGCTGCAGGCGGTGGCGAAGATGGCGGCCGAGCTGCCGGTGCTGTACGTCACCGGCGAGGAGTCGCTGGCGCAGGTGGCTGGCCGCGCGCATCGCCTGGAGCTGCCGCTGGATGGCGTCAATGCGCTGGCCGAGACCGGCGTCGAGTCGATCCTGCAGCATGCGTCCAAGGCCGGCCCGCGGCTGATTGTGGCCGACTCCGTGCAGACCCTGTGGACCGAGAGCCTGACCGCCGCGCCGGGCTCGGTCAGCCAGGTACGCGAGAGTGCTGCGCGGCTGGTGCGCTTCGCCAAGGAAACCGGCACCGCCGTGTTCCTGGTCGGTCACGTGACCAAGGAGGGCGGCATCGCCGGCCCGCGCGTGCTCGAACACATGGTCGATGCGGTGCTGTATTTCGAAGGCGAGAGCGGCAGCCGCTTCCGCCTGCTGCGCGCTTTCAAGAACCGCTTCGGTGCAGTCAACGAGCTGGGCGTGTTCGCGATGGGCGACAAGGGCCTGAAGGAGGTCTCCAACCCATCGGCGATCTTCCTGTCCGGTGGCAGCACCCATCAACCGGGCAGTTGCGTGATGGTCACCCGCGAGGGCACCCGGCCGCTGCTGGTGGAGGTGCAGGCGCTGGTTGATGCGTCGCCGCTGTCGAACCCGCGCCGTGTCGCGGTTGGCCTGGAGCAGAACCGGCTGGCCATGCTGCTGGCGGTGCTGCATCGCCACGGCGGTGTGCTGGTCGGCGATCAGGATGTGTTCGTCAATGTGGTCGGTGGCATTCGCGTGCAGGAGACCGCGGCCGACCTGCCGGTGCTGCTGGCGGTGCTGTCCTCGCTGCAGGATCGGCCGCTGGCGGAGAAGACCATTGCCTTCGGCGAAGTCGGTCTGTCCGGCGAGATCCGGCCGGTGCCCAATGGCGAAGACCGCCTGCGCGAGGCGGCCACCCATGGCTTCAAGCGCGCCATCGTGCCCAAGGCCAATGCGCCGAAGGGCGGTTCGGTGAAAGGCATGGAAGTGATCGCGGTGGAGCGCCTGTCCGAGGCCATCGACGCGGCGTGATGCCAGCACTGTAGAGCCGAGCCCACGCTCGGCTGCTTTCTGTAGCGTCGAGCCATGGTCGACGGGTGGTCGAACAGCAGCCGAGCATGGCTCGACGCTACAAAGAGCGAACAGCAGCCGAGCATCGGCTCGGCTCTACACATGTCCAATGCAGCAACGGTCAGCTTCCCTGTGCTAGTTTTTCCCGCTCGACGAAGACGCCCTCTGGCGTCTTTCCGTGCCCAGGAGTAAACGATTACATGCAGGACACCGCGCTCACCGCCCCCAACGCCGAAATCCGTCGCGCCGGGGTCGATCTCAATGGACTGATGACGGTGCTGGGCAAGCACCTGTATTCCACCCCGGTGGTGGCGCTGCGTGAGCTGGTGCAGAACGCGCACGATTCGATCATCCGTCGCCGCATCGAACAGCCCGGCATCGAAGTGCCTTCGCGCATTTCGGTGCAGGTCGATGCCGCCGCTGGCGTACTGCGCATCACCGATACCGGCGCTGGCCTGACCCGCCAGGAGATCCACGATTACCTGGCTACCGTCGGCGTCGGCTACACCCGTGGCCTGCGCCAGGGCGGCGAGGACGATGAAGGCCTGATCGGCATGTTCGGCCTCGGTTTCCTCTCGGCCTTCGTGCTGGCGCGCCGGGTCAGCGTGCGTACCACCTCGTACCAGACGCCGGAACTGGGCCATCTGTATGTGTCCAGCAACGCCGAGCAATACACCGTCAGTGAGGTGCCGGCACGCGCGATCGGTACCGAGGTGGAACTGGAGTTGCATCCGGACTTCCTGCCGCTGGCCAACGAGGCGCGCCTGCACGAGGTGCTGGGCCGTTACTGCGCGCTGCTGTCCGAACCGATCTTCATCGGCGCTGCGGGCGAGGCGCTCAATCCCGAACCGCCGCCGTGGCGTGGGCAGGGGGATGTTGCTCTGCATCCGGTGCAGGCGCGCCGCCAGGCGCTGCAGTTCGCTGCGCGCTTCGAGCACGATTTCGAGCCGATCGTCACCGTGCCGTTGCGTGCCGATGGCAACAGCGATGCCACCGGCCTGCTGTGGGTGCAGGACGGCGCTACCTACGGCACCAGCGACAACCGCAACCTGTCGGTGTTCGTGCGCGGCATGCTGTTGGATGACGATGCGCGCGACCTGCTGCCGCCCTGGGCTGGGTTCATTGGCGGGGTGATCGAATCCTCGCGGCTGACGCCTACCGCCAGCCGCGAAGATCTGCAGCGCGACGACCAGTACCGCGCCGTGCAGCATGCGCTGCTGGAAGCGCTGATTGATGGCCTGGCCGACGTCGCGCGGCAGCAGCCGGAGGCTTGGCGACGCGTTCTCACGCGCCACAATGAGGCCTTGCTGGGCGCAGCGCTGTGCGATGATCGCCTGTTCGACCTGTTGCTGGAACACGTGCGCGTGCCGACCTCGCAGGGCGACCTGCCGGCCAGTGCGCTGCCCGCACGTGGTGCCGTGCACGTGATCCTCGACAACGGCGGCGGCTTCGAGGAAATGCTGTTCCGCGCGATGGGCGTGCCGGTCGCGCACGGCCATCGCTATGCGGTGGCGCCGTTCCTGCGCCGTTGGGCCCAGGCCAAGGGCCTGCGCTTGGTTGAATTGGGGACCGAACAGGGCAACCGTGCACTGTTCCGCAGCGATGACAGCCTCGACGAGGCGCAGCTGGCATGGCTGCGCGAGCAGCTCGGTGACGGCGAACAGCTGCTGCCGGCACGCTTCAGCCCCGAGTCGCTGCCGGTGGTGGTGGTGCCCGACCGCGAAGCCGAGCTGAAGCAGCGCCTGGAAGACGACGAGAACGACAAGCGCGTTTCGATGGCCGCGCTGCGCCTGGCCCGGCAGTTCACCGCGCGCATCGAATCGCGCGCACCGTCGCGGCTGTACCTCAACCTCGACAACCCGGCCGTGCAGGCGCTGTTGCGCGCCCAGCGCGAGGGGCATCCACAGGCCGAAGCCGCAGCCCGCCTGCTGCGCTCACTGAAGATCATCGTCGCCGCGCAGGGCCGCCCGCTGGCACGCGCGAACACTACGCCCGGCCCGGATCTCAACGGCGCCTTTACCGATATCGCCGGTGCCCTGCAGCAGATGCTGCGCTGAGCACCGTACCTTCTCATCCAGCCTTCGCTAGACAGGAGCACTTACCCCATGGACATCTGGAACTGGGTCGAAAAACTGCAGGGTGACCTGCGCCAGGCGGGCCAGGCGCAGAACGCGCACCTGCTGAACCGTCTCGCCGACGAGGTGAGCGAACTGCGTGTCGACCGCGTCGACGCGCTGCTGCCTGAAGCGCGTGCGCTGGGCAAGGCGCTGGACAACCCGTGGGTCGACGTCTACGTCGGCCACTGGGCGCTGCGCAATCGCGTCGGCAACCGCGTCGAAGGCGAAAGTGCGCTGGGCGAAGCCGTGGCGCTGTTCGAGCGTGCGCATCGTGAGGACACGATGGAGTGCCCGCAGTCGATCTGCGTGACCCAGGATCTGGCTGCCTGCTACGGCAACATCGATGGCCCGGGCTGGGTTCCCGAACGTGTCGAGGTGTGCGATGAAACGCTTGCACGCATCGATCCAAGCTGGGCCTGCTTCCAGTGCCTGAGCTGCGAAAAGGCCGATGCGCTGCTGGATGATGGCCGCGGCCAGGATGCGCTGGATTACCTGCAGGTGCAGTCGGATGCGATCGAGGCCTGCGGCAAGGAAGTGTTCGACAGCTTCCCGGAAATGCAGATCAAGATCCTGCTGGGCATGGGTCGCGCCGAAGAAGCGCTGTTGCTGATCGAGAAGCGAGAGGCCGAAGTGGCCGCGTCGGGCGAGTACGAGCCGGCCAACTGCACGGTGCCGCGCCGCCTGTCCAAGGCATGGGCGCTGGCCCAGCTGGGCCGCGACGAAGAGGCCGTGCAGCAGCTGGTGCCGTGGAGCGAACTGACGCCTACCTACTGGCGACTGTGGGCGAACACGGCCGCAGCGCTGTGCCGGCGCGATCCTGCACGCAATACCTGGGATCTGGGCACGCGCTTCAACACCATCATCGAACACTTTGCCGAGGTTGGCTCGCACCGCCTGCTGATCGAAGTCGCTGCGCTGAGCCTTGAACTGGCGCTGCAGCGAGGTGCACGCTGGGTGGCGCTGCGCCAGCTGGAACTGGCGCGTACCCATCTGGCGCAGCTGCGCCAGGACCGTGGTGCGGCAGCATTGGTGGCCGACCTGGCCGCGCGTATCGATGCATTGCCTGACGTTGCGCCGCTGCCGGTGCCGGCCAGCGAACTGCTGGCCTGGCTGAACGAGCAGGGGGAGCAGAACCAGTCGCGCGATCCGGAGCGCGAGGCCCAGTGGCTGCTGCAGGCACAGGCGCAGCTGCCCGATGACGAGGCGCTGGCTGAGATGGCTGCCTCGGCATTGAGCGCCTGTGGTGCGCAGGCGGAAGCGCGCGCATTGCTGTGGCGATTCGTGCGCGCACACGATCAGGATGATGGCCCGGCCGCCTACACGCTGATGCGCTGGCTGACCGAGCAGGGCGACGACGAGGGCCTGCGTCAGCTGGCCGGGATCTACCGTGGCAGCGTGCCGGTGTTCGCGCACTGGTGCGAGGTGCAGCGTGCACGTCGCGTGTCCGATTGGCCGGCGCTGGAGCAGGCCGCGCAGGCGCTGCTGGCCGCCTCGCCGGGTTCGCACGGCGCGCGGGGCACGCTGGCGCGCATGTACATGGAAACCGGCCGTTTCCGTGAAGCACAGGCCTGCTATGCGCAGCTGGTGGAGCTGCTGGAGGAACCCAACGCCGCGCACTGGGACCACATGAGTGCGGCCAGCGCGGCACGCGACTGGGATGCGGTGCGCCGCTCGGCGGCGGCGATCGGCATGGAGTTGTCCAGCCAGGATGGCGTGGTCGAGGAGCCGTGGGGCTGGGTGATCATCCGCAGTGAAGAGAATGGCGAGCCGATGGAGTACTACGCCCGTCGCAATGGCCCGGTGACCGCACGCATCGTCGAGAACGCACCGGCCAACCGTGCCCAGCAGGTCGGCGACTGGGTGGTGTTTGATGCCGCGCTGGTGCACCCGGCACCGGAGGAAGAAGAGGCCCGCGAGCACTTCATTCCGACCTATGCGCAGGTCCATGTGCTGGAACGCGGTGGTTTTGCCCGCAGCTGGCTGGTCGATGGCGCGCACCCGGGCGAAGAAGCCTGGAACGCCTTCGTCGAGGCGGCCGAAGCACAGGGTTGGAAGGTGTGGTCGCACAGCCGCGCGGACTACACCGTGACCGACCCCGACATGGAGGGAGGCACCCTGCCGGGCGTGCTGTTCACCGTTGCGCAGCCGCAGGACCACGCACCGCTGGCGCTGCACCGCTTCCTGCAGCAGGAGACCGCGAAGTGGCCGCACCCACACTGCTGGCTGCGGCTGGCCGAAGCCTGCGACCAGGACCGCCAGCCGCATCTGGATGTGATCGAGCGTTACGGGTTGTAAGTAGAGCCGAGCCTGCGCTCGGCTTATGCTGGAACGCAGCCGAGCATGGGCTCGGCTCTACAACAGATCGCCATCACGACCAAAGG